>CAZZYE010000048.1:0-16076 GCA_964658145.1 uncultured Stigonema sp. | reverse complement strand
AAGGGGGAAACAGCCCTGCCTTAAAAAAGGGGGGAAAAAGCCCCCCTTTTTAAGGGGAGCCAGCGCTCTTTGGAGGGTTTCCCTCCGCAGGCGACTGGCGTGGGATGTTCAGATCTTCAGTCCGTAAACGCTACTAACAGCAACCGTATTGCCTCAAAACTTCAGCTTCCCCTAGTAAAGATCACTGAAACTAATTATGTTGCTTACTGATTTGCGAACAATTTATGAGCGAGATCCAGCAGCCCGTAACTGGCTGGAAGTCTTGTTCTGCTATCCGGGACTCCACGCCCTACTGTTCCATCGAGTGGCACACTCGCTGTATCAAATGGACATTCCCTTTATACCTCGATTTATTTCTCAAATCAGTCGGTTTTTGACTGGGATTGAAATTCACCCAGGGGCAAAGATTGGCAAGGGTGTCTTTATCGACCACGGTATGGGAGTGGTGATTGGTGAGACAGCGGTTGTCGGCGACTCTGCCCTGATCTACCAAGGAGTCACTCTTGGTGGTACGGGAAAAGAGACAGGCAAGCGCCATCCTACTTTAGGCGCTCATGTGGTTGTGGGAGCAGGCGCAAAGGTACTGGGCAACATTCAAATTGGCGATCGCGTCCGCATCGGAGCGGGTTCGGTCATACTGCGAGATGTGCCGAGCAACACTACCGTAGTAGGGGTTCCTGGGCGTCTGATTCGTGATGAGAAGAACTTAACAGTTGATGCTCTGGACCATAATAAACTGCGAGATGTGGAAGCAGAAGTGATTCGAGCTTTATTTGAACGAGTTAAGGCTCTGGAAAAACAGGTCGAGGAGTTGGGACAATCTTCTTTATCTGGATTGCAGGTTGATAACGGACAAACCAATAACAGCAAGTCCAAGAGCAATTTGGTGATTGACGAATTTCTTGATGGTGCTGGAATTTAGCTGTGTAGAGACGCGATCGGTCGCGTCTTTACAAGGTGTCGTAAGATATGTACTGACTTTTCACTCTTATTTTGAAAAACCTCGCTTCCATTCCTCTCCCCTACAAGGGGAGAGGCTTTGAATTTCCCCCTCTTCCCTTGTAGGGAAGGGGGCGTCGTGTGCAGGTTTCACGGTCCGAAATCATCCAATCCGGTTCGGATAAGACTTGATCGGAACTAGCCCCCCTTAAAAAGGGGGGAATTTAGCAGAACTTTTTAAGGGGGGTTGGGGGGATCTTCTAGGGATGGACATGCCTAACCGAACCGTATTGCCAAATCATTGACCACCTAACACACCTATAGTCTAGCATCAACACAAAAGTTAACATAATTTAATAAAATTACAGAAAATGTAATATGTACTAGATAACTCAATCGCTTAATCTATACTTAACCTAACTTCACATGTCTATAAAGTAGTAGAACTCAATTATATGGTGTCCACCCCTCCCTCTCAAGGTTCATCCGCTCAATATGAAGTTACTAACCCAGAAGAAAAAGTTGAGTCTCTGATATCTGAGTCTAAACAAGATAGTGAAATTGATTTAGAGTTTCTTTATACCAGAGATATTGAATTTCGTCAAGAAACTATTTACTTCATCATTGTTGACCGTTTTTATGACGGCAACCCTGAAAATAACGAAGGTCCGAACCGGGAACTTTTCGATCTAGAACAAAAGGATTGGGGCAAGTACTGGGGTGGGGATTTGCAGGGAGTTATTGAGAAACTCGACTACTTAAAAAACATGGGGGTGACAGCAGTTTGGCTGACTCCCCTATTTGAGCAAGTTGAAGCATTATTTGTTGCACAAGCGGCAATTCACGGTTACTGGACGAAGGATTTTAAAAGGATTAATCCTCGGTTTATTGCTAAAGATGAAGAACCGAGTCTCAACAAAACTCAAGACAGCAGAAATACAACCTTTGACAGACTCATTGATGAGTTACACAAACGGCGCATGAAATTGGTGCTAGATATTGTGTGTAACCACAGCAACCCAGATTTTAGCGGTAAAAAGGGTGAACTCTACGACGATGGGGTGAAAATTGCTGATTTCAATGACGATAAAAATAAGTGGTATCACCACTATGGGCAAGTACAGAACTGGGAAGATGAGTGGCAGGTACAAAACTGCGAATTGTCGGGTTTAGCTACCTTCAACGAAAATAATCCCGACTACCGAAACTACATAAAATCTGCTATTAAGCAATGGCTAGATCGGGGGGTGGATGCGTTGCGGGTTGACACTGTTAAGCATATGCCGATCTGGTTTTGGCAAGAATTCAACGGTGACATCCAAAACCATAAACCTGATGTTTTTATCTTCGGGGAGTGGATTTATAGCAGTCCCCAAAATGACCGTTCAGTCGAATTTGCCAATGAATCTGGCATGTCAATTCTCGACTTTGGTTTAGCAACGGCAATTCGGTTGGCGTTAGGGCAAGGGGCGGAAGGGGGATTTCACCTGATTCAGGATGTCCTTAACTTGGATCATCGTTACTACAGTGCAACGGAACTAATCACGTTTATTGATAACCACGATATGCATCGGTTCCAAACATTGAACCCCGATCCTGAGGTGTTGCGTTTGGCGATCGCATTAATTATGACGAATCGTGGCATTCCCTGCATCTTTTACGGTGTAGAGCAGTATCTACACAACGATACCAATGGGAATAACGATCCCTACGGCAATAACGATCCCTACAACCGCCCAATGATGGAAAAATGGGATACTGACAGTCCCATTTACCGGGATATCCGGTTACTCTCAGGTTTGCGGCGACTCAATCCAGCCGTTTCAATGGGGAGTCAATGGCAAAAGTACCTCACGAACGATATCTATTGTTATGTGCGGCGTTACCGTGAATCATGCTGTTTTGTAGCGATGAATCGAGGTGAGGCTGTGACAATTGAGGCGGTTGATACAGAGTTACCCGACGGAGAACATACCTGTGTTTTAACGCGACGCAAGTTTGAGGTAGTAGACGGGAAACTGCACAAGTTAGAATTAGACGCGCGGGATGTGATTGTTCTCAGCCGTGTTGGGGAGCGAGTTAAGGGAAAAACCATTGTACGGGCGCAACTTAATGGGGTCAAAACACAACTTGGTGAAATTGTTGCAGTCATAGGAGATTGTCCAGAGTTAGGCAACTGGGATATCTCTAAAGCTTTCCGACTGGAATACATCAACACCAACACTTGGTTTGGTGAGATTCCCTTTGAGGAGAGTGCCGGAAAGCTGATTGCTTATAAATACGTGCTATTGCGCGAGGGTCAGTCGCCGTTGCGAGAAAATCTGGTTGCTCGTCGTTGGGTTATTGCTAGTGAAGGCACCGTGAAATGGCGAGATAAATGGGCGACAGGACGTGAGTCTTGAGTAGGCGTTCTCTCGTTCCTACGCTCTGCGTGGGAACGCAGTGAAAGGGGCTGCTGCCTCACGAAACTTAGTACGCGCTTCCGTCATATCATGTCCGGTTAATGACTTATTATATGAACCCTCACCCCGCCCTCGCTCGCTCCCCTCTCCCAAGCATGGGAGAGGGGACGGGGGCTTGGCGGTATATCGTAACTGTTTATACGGACATGATATCAGAGCCTCTGGGACTGCATTCCCAGGCACTAGCCCGGGAACGAGTCTAAATTAAGAGCGATATTATCTGATCGGCAAGCGTATTGTTCTATACAGGACGCAGGCTAAGCAGTTCTTGGGGAGATGCAAGCATGTCGATCGCCACGAAGAAAATCTTACCTTGGGGATTGAGTAAGAACCGCCACGAAATGTTCATACCAACGTTAACACCGAACCAAGGAGTTTGTACTATACCAGTGACCTTAATCTGCTTAGAGCCATCTGGTAGAGACTCGGAGATACCCTGTTTCGGCAGAATATTGAGTCCCTGTGCTTCTGCACGCATATATTTGCCAATTGCCTCTTGACCCAAAAGCGGCTTCTGGAATGGGGGTTGCAGAGCACCATCGTCTGTAAATAGAGCCAAAGCAGCCTGAAAGTCATCTTTGTTCAGAGCTTCAAAATAGCTAAGTACGGTAGGCTCTGTGATCCCCTCGACGGCGATCTTAGCAGGAGCTGGCTCGGAACGTGCGAACAAGGGTTCGGCTTCTGTTTGGGTACTAGGAGCAGCAGCAGCAGCAGCAGACGAAAGTCCCATGTCTACCACAGCGTTGCGAAGTACTGTGATTTGCTGACCCGCATCGAGTTGCTTGATTGTGTCTAGCACTGATTGGACACCTCTAGACATTTTATAACCAGCTGGGACGGGAGCAACGATGCCCTGTTTCATCAACTCTCCTAACTCGTACCAGAAAGCCAGCTTAGTGTTGACACTGAAGAACCCATAGGTACGGCTGAAGGGGGTGTCGGCACGGTTAGCAAGGTCGCGCATGACTTCCAATTGCTCTGGCTGAGACATCTTCCTAATTTGCTGAAGTAAATTTTCTGCAAACTGTAGGCGTGCAGCTCCGACAGCGGCGGGAGTTACTGAACGACCCATTTCGGTGTAGACATACCACAGTAATGCCAGTTTGTCATCAACGCTGAGTTGCTCGAACAGTGCTATGGTGGCTGGAATCGGACTAGGAACTTGAGTGTTAGAGAAAATCGATTGAGCCGACTCGATTGTATAAGTCATGGTCAGAATCTCCTGATTTATCTATTTAGTTAATTGCTTTCAAAATTCACTCATCAAACGTTTATGCAACAGACAGATTGGCAAGAGAGTCAATCAAGCCGTATTCACAGTTTAAGGCAACGCTTGCGCCAATAGGAACACTAAACCAATCTTGGCACTTGCCACCATTGAGATTTTTGTAATTGAGCGAGTGGTAACCTGCATAAGGCTTTTTTGCAAGTACATCAGGTAACAGCGGTGAATTTCACCTCGATTAATGACGTAGTTGCATGTACTTGTGGAAACTCCTAACCTGTGGTTTATGCGGCTATGTAAACTTAATGTAACGGGTATTGTACATTTTGTAAATCTTCATTAAGAAAGTTTACTAAATACCTACTAATGAGGTATGTAAGAGACTCTTATAGCTCAGCCCAACACAGATTTATTGACGAGTTCCACTTACAGCTATTTTCTGTTTATTACCCAGTAGATTGCCGTAGGGGCACTGCACTGCCGTGCCTCAGATTATGTGGTCTATTAGAAACGGGCTTATACTTTATTAAAAATGGCGCCCGCAAAGTTTCTTAGCTTCTTGAATTAAAAGCCTTAGTTCATCACCAGAAAGAATTACGGACTCAGCTTCATAGCAAAAACCAGATGCCGAAATTACCCAAATTTCGTTTTCAGGCACATTGAGTTGTGGAGAGTTTGATATATACTCTGGTAAATCATCCGTTGTCCAAGCGCGGTAAGCATAAATATTGACATCCCCGTAAATGTCATCAATTCCAACTCCTGTAGGAATAAAAAGAGGAGCGACCTGATTTATATAATAATCAGATAATGCTAATGCCAAAAAATCGCCAATAAGTTTATCAGGGTCTTCTGAAACCCGGAACCTGTTTCCATTAAAAGTGACGGTACGCATTTTTATCTAATAAGTAGTGTTTAGATATACAACTCCATACCCCACATCTGAAAAAGTTTCTCTTCATTAACTACCCTACTTCCGTCAAACCCTTCTGATAGGTCAGGTTCTACAAACTCACACTTTCCTTCCATCTTGGGGATGCCTGTGCAGTTATAAAATCCGCACTTATAAAATATGGTATTGTTTACAATAAATTCCCCTAAGTCAACTCTGCGAAAATCGCAACGGTCAAATACTGTATCGTGTGCTGTTGTCGCGACCAAGTTCGCAGCTTGCAAGTTACAGCCAGTAAAGCGAGTTTTATGAAGTCTCGCTCCTTGAAAACAAGCTTTCTGAAAGCACGTACCTTGTACAGTAGCATCTGTCCAGTCAGACCTGTGTAAGTCTACCTTGCTCCAATCTCCACCTTGAAAGTTGGCGTCTTTTAAACTTGTAGCATTAAGATAAGCTCCGACAAATCCACAATCTTTAATAATAGCTTTATCCAACGTTGACAACTCTAATAAAGCGTCTTCTAAATTGCACTCTACTAGCTCAATACTAGTTAAATCACTACCTCGAAAATTGGCGCCACTTAGATTACACTTAACAAATTGTGCTTTGATTAAATTGGCACCAGGGATACTAGCTCCCGACAAGTTGCGCGACTGAACTATCAAACGTCCATTATCTACACACCCATTATCAACCCACTGTTCATGAGCTGACAACTTTAAATCTGAGAGATATACAAGCCACCGTGATTGATTCGACATAGTACCAATGCTCCTTAAATCTTGCTTAATTGGCTCCGGAAGCGCGTTGGGTACAATTAAGAGCGAGTAGGTCGTCCCCCCAAACGCGGAACAACGTTTGTGCGGTATTCTTCTGCTTCTAAAATAAGGTATTCCATATCAAAATTATCTTTTTTATCTGGAGGTAATAGTTCATAGTCGTAGTCTTTTATTCTATCCATTGTAGAAGGAAGCTGAGTATAGAAGTATTTTTTATTACCAATAGTTATTTCCACCTAATTGTTCTTAAACTTATTAATTATTTGTTGGGCTATCCTATATTCTCGAACAATAGTCGTGCCCATTACTCCTCCGGCATCCGTGTTGATAATCGTTTTCAGATTATAGAATATAAACTTTAACAACACTTGCTCTTGCTCAATCCCCGATGCAATGGAACCCGTAACCAAATTACTTGTTAGGTTTGCTTCAATAATGATTCCAAGTTTTTTAATTTCTGACAATTGGCTTGGTGTTGCATGAGTTACATGTCCCAACCGAATAATTAGTTGGTCTGATTTAGAGAGTGTTTTTAAAGTCTCTATAATAAGTTTGATATTACTTTGTGCAATAGAACGGCGGCTGTGATTATCCTCGCTCGCTTCACCTTGCTTAAAGTATCCTTCTCCAACATGAACTCTAATTACAAAGGTTGTATTATTTTGCTGTGCCCTCTGCTTCGTCAGTTCATATATAAGCTTAAAGCGTTCCATGCCGATGTCCGTAAACACTTTCTCTTCTGGTCCGGCAATATCCAACCCAGCAGTCCACCTTTGCCCAACAGTTGAGACTGCCTTTGTGTCGTCTTTCAATAGTAATTTTTCTGGGTTTGACGGTTTTGTTACTAGTCTTATCGTATTTACTAAGGTAAGAAAACGAATATCTATAAGGGTTTCACTTGCAAGCATTTGTCTAAAATCGTTAAAAGATACGCTTCTTGCCAAACTTCCCTGTAATTCTACATAATTAATATTCTGGCGCCTAAGATTTTTCACCACTGCTTCCAGAAATTGTTTTTGATTAACACCTTGTTGTAGATGGCGCCGGAATGAATAAACTAGATTGTAGTCAGTACCATTACGAGCAGAAAGCCAGTTTATGACAATATTCTGTGCTGTTTCTGCGTTAATATCCGGCAACTCTTCATTATTACCAATAACTATTTGTTCTGCTTGAAGAAGACTTTTTAATAAGTTTCCCTTGCGGTGGTCATCTTTGAAATTTTCCCAAAAAAATCTTAAAACTCGCGCGTAATCTTCATCGTATCCCGTGACATCTAAAAGTTCTTCGGGAGTTAACACACCATTATAATGATTATGGATATCAATTTTAGGTGAATTCGTATGCAGTGCCCCTTTGAGGATAACGCGAGTTAAACTAATTTATGTGACAGTTTTGGGTGCGCGTGGGTGGATTATAAATCATCTCGTAATTGTGAAATGCCCAACTAAAAACGCTACAATTATCAGGATAAATGTCCGCCAGAGATTATTCCTTTTCTGCCGAAGACTGTGTTTGACAAAATCCGACTCCAGAGAGTTCAACCAGTTATCGTCGGACTCCAATACTTGCTTGGCGAATGGCAGGCGAGGGTCATTATCCCACAAAAGACCGATCGCCTCTTTATTTTGCTTTTCTGTGTCCCATTTAGAGGCGATCGCTGTTAACTCATGTTGTAGTAGCACAGAAGCTAATTCAAGATCTTTCCAGCGACGCAGCTTTTGCCATCCCCGCACCAAAGCATCATGAGCTGGCTCTACGTAAAGATTGTTCTCTATATCTTCTCCTTTTACCAGCAGGCGTACAGCAGCAAAGCGTTCAATTACCTGATTTACCCGTGTATTTTCTGGCTCTGGATACTTTAGTTCATTACATAACACTCGTCTAGCCAACTCACCCGTACCAACCGCCACCATCCGCAGCATGACGTGCTTGATAGTTTGAGCGTAAGCTGGGTCAATTTGTACTAACTTTTCATATTCACGATCCGCTCTGTGGGTAAGACTGCGCGTCACTCCCCCCAGTTTATGATACTCTTCTTCAGTAATTGCGCGATCGCTAACTTTTCCTTCTTTAACATTTTTGATGTACTTGAGGTAAAGTTCACTGAGCGTGAATGAAAGTAAAGGCAAAGCACCGGGCATTTGTACTACTTCATCAATCAACTGGTCTACCAAAGTTGGTGGGTCAAAATACAACGCTCTTTCAGCAGCTGGTTCTACAATTACTTGGCGCAATTCTTCCCGCGTCATTAGTGGGACAACAAATCGTGGGTGCCAATCTGGTTCCAAAGGTGTATCCTGAAATTGCCCTTCAAAATCTGAACGTAGAGTCACCACAATCCTTAACTGTTCTGGAAAAGCCTTAATTGCCCTTGCCAAACCACCTAAGAAATTCTCCCGCTCATCCTCATCATGACAGAGAGTGACTAACTCTTCAAATTGGTCAATCACGAGCAGCAGCTTAGTCTCTGGGTGAAGCTGACTCCAAGCTTTGACGCTATGAGCCAATGTCTGTAATTCTTGCTCAAAAGCAATTGGTTTAGTGAACACTGGCAAGTTTTCTTTTTCCAGTGTTTTGTTTAAAGCCGTAAAGGGAGCTTTTCCTGGACGAATGGGAGCAAGTATCCGCCAAGAAGTGCCACTGAGCTTCAACTGCGGAATCAAACCTGCTTTCACTAAACTAGATTTTCCCGCACCGGAAGCCCCCAGCACTACTGTTAATGAATGGTTGGTAACGAATTTTTCCAACTTTTTAATTAACGGTTTCCTACCAAAAAACAGTTTGCTATGTTCTTCTTCAAATGACTCCAATCCTCGATAAGGGTTAGTATTTTCGGACAATGCAGGTGCAAGTGCTAAGTTGTTTGGGTTAAATTCAGGAATGGCAAAGATGTACTCGCCTTTGTCATGATTTTTGAGTTGAGAAAAACCTGGAGTTTGTTTCGCTGTTAATTGACATAATCCACTACGTAAATAAACGTATATTTCTGTTGCAATTATCACACCATCTTTGCATAAATCGGCTTCTCCCATTAATGCTTTGAAGAGCAATTGAGCAAAAGGCGAGTGTTCAGAATGCTCGCTCCGGTGTCCAAATCGATACAGAGTATCTGCGGCTCGTTCGTCACTAGCAGCAGAGGTAATGACCTGCTGGGCGCAACCAGAAATGAAGCGTTCATAACGTTCCCGATACATTGCCCGTGGCCGCACAGCTTCGCGATTTTCTGCCCAACGGAACGCACCGGCAAAGCAGCAGTCGAGGATAACTAACAAATGACGGCTAGATAGTTTGAGCAAAGCATCGTGCAGTCGCTGCATGGGTACTAAGCTGTCATCATTTTCTAAATGCGCGTCTTGGGGAACTAAATAGCCAGCAGGAACATTACTATTATCAAGTTCATCTGCAGCGATGCCATGTCCAGCAAAGTAAAAAAGGATACGGTCATCAGGTTGAATTTGGATGGTACTACCATCTGCCAAGGGTAACGTTTGATTTTCAAGGGCGGTGAATAGATGATTGAGTTTTGCATAAGTTGCGGCAGTATCTAACAACAGAAGGACTTGATATTGGTATTTAGTCTCCAAGATGTTCGCGAGTTCGGTGGCGTCGTTAACAGCGGTTTTTAGAGGCGGAATGCCATTTTCATATTGATTAATACCAATGACCACTGCCAGACTACGTTTAATATCTGACATATATGCAATACCATAGAGTAGTTATAAGCAGTAGGACTTACGCACTGTCATGTCCTGCTTCTATATCTTTATATAGGAGAAGTCATATCAACTTATGCACTCTTGCAACGCTTACGCACCACCGTACTAAACAGGGCAGCAATTCTAAATTCAAAATTTGACAGGGTGCAGAAATAACTTGAGGCCTGTCCTCAAATCGTTTTTGCGACACAACCAGAATTTGAGATAATGCAGTAACAATCAAATCGAGTGTTTTAGCATTTAGCTATGGAGAAAATCTATGCAAGCCGATCCCAATTCTCATCAACATTCACAAAAGGATGCGCAGGCGCAAGGCGAAATGACAGATCCTCTCCAGAACACATCCTCTGTTGAGCAGCCCCCTGAGGCTAGTGCAGGCAGCAGAAGCTTATTTCCGAGACGCTCATTTATCGGCCGCGCTGGTCTGTTTACTGCCACTGGCGTTGCTGCAGGGGTGATGTCTCCTCTCCTCTCCTCTACGAAAAAAGGAGACGTCGTTCAAGCGCAAGAGGTTACCTCTAATGCCACTGGGGCTTTCGACAATAGCGCTTTTGTCCAAAAAGCCTATCATGTGCGTGTCCAAGCAGCGAAACAAGAGCTGACTCTTGGTATTGGGCCGCATCCGACTAACGGTGATGAGGAACGCTACCCCAACAAAATCTCCAATGACAGCCGGGGATTACCGCACGACGAGAGCTTCGTCATCCCCAATCCCGTAGTACCTGACCCCAATGACCCTACACAAGTGATTCCCTACAGCGGTCCCCCACTTACAGTAGGTGGTGAGTTGAACAAATTAGCAACTAACTTGGCCATTGGTCGCGATATTGGCGGTATCCATTGGCGTTCGGATGTTGCAGCTGGTTTAGCTGTGGGAGAAGAGGTTGCTATTGGCATCCTCCGGGACGAAAAGCTGGGGTACGCCGAAAAATTTGACGGCTTCACCTTGACTAAGTTTGACGGTACAAAGATCACGATTTAGGTGCGATTAGTTAGAAGAGCGTAACAAAAAGGTTGCTAATACTACAGGGATGTTCATGCGGACATGATATTAGATAATTCCTCTTCTACTGATACCACTTTAGGTAAAATGCAAATAGCATCTGAGACGATTAAGAGCATTAAAAATAGTTACTCCTTGACAGAACGAGTAATTAGTGCATTGAAAGCTGGTGGTACTCAAGCCTTAGCACAACTCCTTAATCATCCTGCTGCTAGCTTTGTCATTACCGCTTTGGAAGATTGGCAGAAAACTAAAGAAAGTTAAAACTTTTCGACAAAGGTCATAATAATTCTGCTAATTCTAACTTTTGTACCAAATGTGGGACACGATTGGTATTTTGATGAGGCAGAGCCTCATGGCAGGCATTCCCACGCTGAGCATGGGAACGAGATAATAAACTCTGTTGGTAATCGAGCGATGACTCAGACATGCGCTGCTCCATGTCTACGCCCATCCGGTGCAGCGCTATGTTATTCCTGTTCTTGCGCATTGCTGTGTGCAAACCGCTGCAAGAAATCTTCTGGCTTCAATATGCAAACCTCACGAAAAGGGTTGAGTACAAGCAAATCTTCATCCCCACTAATGATAAAATTTGCCGTTCCACTTAAAGCCACTTCAATGAACTTATCATCTTTGCCATCTCGACACACCCGAACTTCTTCAGTTGGCTCAACCAAAATTGCCCTTTCTACCAACGCCTCCAAAAACTCTTCTTTTTCCTCACTTGTCACGTAGCGGTCAAATTTAGGACGACTGAGTACTTCCTTCAATTCTTCAAGCGTCTGTTTTGAGAGTAAAATATCTCCTATTTTTACAGCAAGGCGAAGGGCTTGCCTTGGCTTTGAATTCTTAAACAAGAGTGCACTGATTAAAACATTTGTATCAAAGACAAAGCGTGCTTTATTGCTCATTCAGAATTGATTCTAATATTTCTGGAGTCAAACCTCGTGCTTGTGCTTTATCGCTGATGTCGTCCATTACTTCTTCGAGCGGTCGCCCCTTTCGAGTGACTTCTCGCAATTTGAGATTGAGGATAGCATCCAACTTCCGTTGCCGATCAATGGATGCCGACTCGTAGGCTTGAGCCACCTCGGCATCAACGCTGATTGTAATTGTCCTAGTTTCCATGATGCTCTAACCCTATGTACTATCTGTTATTTCTTCGATTGTACAAAGAAACAGCAATAAAGACATACTAGAAGGCACAGAAGTGCAAGAGTACCAATGAACACTCCCTTCACATCAAACATATATAGGACTTACGCACACTCTACGAATTCTTGGCGCTCAAAGCATCTGCAGTTGCTGACCGTAGGGGCGCGGTTTCCGCGCCCTTACAATGTGGTCAATTCGGCTTGAGAGCGATCGCCAGCGCCTCTAATCCCGCCTTAGTTGTAAAATAGGTGAGATGATCGCAGGCAGCATCTGGTAGTAATATCTTTGGTTGAGGCGATCGCGACTCACTAACACTTTTAATACTAGTAAGAGTGGCGGCAATGTCGTTGGGTTGCTCAAAAAACGCCAAGTCTACTACTTTGTCCACAGCATTACCAAACGCCTTTTTCAGTAATCGCTGCAAAGGACTGGTTTGCTGTTTATCTGGCTGAATTTCTCTAGCTCCTTTGGAAATCGACCTGTCACCTGAAATAATGGTATAACGAATACCTGGGTCGGGATTTTTGGCAAGTTCTTTGAGAATATCAGAGCCTGGTTGCATTTGAGCGAGCGAGTAGTCGTTTGCTTCCAGAAACTTCACTAAGTCTGCTACTATTTTCGTAGACCAAACAATTGCCGAAAGTTGATTTAACCCCAGACAAAGAGCCGTAAACACCCAATCTTGTACTTTCGGCCAAGGTGAACCTGCATTAGGTGTACCTAACATTACCAAATGTTGGACAACTTGATTACCGCCTTCTCGCTCAATAAACCACCGCGACACCAATCCACCCATAGAATGAGCGACAATATGCAATTCTTTGCCGTGGTTTGGTCCTAAACCTACTGCTTGCAACCTTTGCCCTAATAGTTCTGCATTCTCCTGAATCTTTGTGTTGATATTCTCGTAGTCAAATGCCAAAACTAGGTCATACATATCTCTAAGTGAACGCCGTTGCCCATCTACTTCTACCGTAGCGTTTTTGATACTGGGAATCATACTTTCAGTATCGCCAAGAATGCCATGAATGTAGAGGACAATTTTTTCAGATTGGGCGACTTGCGCTTTAACTTTCTCTAGTTCACTTTCGTAAGTTACTTTGTCATTTTCATCTACATTGGCTACAGCTAAAATCGGGTAGGCAAATGGTCTACCTATTTTATCACTAACTACTTTCTCAAAGAAAATTTTGATGGAATTTTGCAAACTGCGGCTATTTATAGATAATGGAATTGGTTCTGTTAGCCGTTCTAGAGTAATCTCTGTATTGCCATTGGCAGTCTGCAATCCTCGTCCTAAGGGTAAGAAGAATTCACCATCATAGGCGAATGGTATCAGGTGTTCATTATCTGCCAGTGATTGATTAACTAGCAATTTGAGCGGATTTTCTTTGGTGACAACCTGGAAATTTTGGACGTTACTTAACTCTAATGCACTTAACCCAGGGTCACTGGCTCGGCTTGTGGTAAATTGAAAGGATTCTGTACTTGAAGGTTGTTGCCGCAAAATAGCAGGCAAAATTAAATTGCCTAAATCTCTACTAGCTTGTGGAACTGTGGTAAGGTTGACTTGCGCTTTTAATTCTGGATGACTTTGCACCTCAACTACACCATTTTGTAAGAAGGTGCTGCTATTCTTTTGAATTGGGTGAGCATCAGGCGATCGCACGATAGTAATCGTGACTTCCTTTGTCATCCAATCATCATAATTTCCTGTTGCTCTTACAGCTTCACGAGAGTTAACTCCCGCCATTAAACGGTTAAGCGTACCCTGATATCCTCCAAGCTCGCGTCTAGTTTCAGGGGGTGTTAAGCCATTTTGTTCTAACAAATCAGCATGAAAGTCTGTAGTGCTGACAATCAGCTTAAATACATCTTTGTATTCAGTAATTCCTTGTGCTATGTATTCATCGGGAATAATGAAACTGAGGCGTTCGTCACTGGAAATTGTACGTCCTTCAAGACCTTTGGCTGAAAGTCTTATGCTACTTTTCTCTTCAAAAAATGGCACATCTACAGCATAGCTTTCTGATAAATCTAGGACATTGCAAAATAGAGCTTTATCACTATTATTGGTTAATTTTATTTGCAGAGTTGGCGGAATCCACTCACCATTTTCATAGATGTATTCTACACGCATCTCTGAACCAGACCTCGATTCTTGCTGTCCAGACAGGATAATCTCCATCTGGACATCATCTGTTTTGATGCGACTTGTCGCGGGGGTACGGAGTTCCAGAATGTTATGCCAACGAGCAATATGTTCCAATCGGTAAATTGCTTGTAAAGCAGTATCATTTGAATAACCCATCTGGTTTGAGTCGAATGGAATGGGAGCAACTACAGGACGGTCATCTTTAGGCTGTGTAATCCAATACTGACCATTCTGCACTAATAGCTGGTAATCTGCATCTTTCGCGTCATTTACTTGACAGACATACAATGAAGGTTTACCTTGTGCGACTGTTTGTAGTGCTTGCTGTACCGATTCTAAGAGTGCAGCTTCGCCTTTAAAGTAAACTTTTAAAGGTGGTAAAGGCAGACTGGTAACTACAGCAAAATAGGTTTCGTCCTGAGATAATTTATCGCTACCACTAATAATTTCCACTTTGCTTTTTTGTGGTAGCACTTGCGTAACTTTCGCTTCTGCTACAGTTTGTGACAGTTCTCGTACTGCTTCACATCCTGGGGGAAAGATTGCTAATAAGGTATCGCTACCGTTAGCTCCTTTTGGTATACCTAATATTGCACCACCATCAATTATCCAGCTATTATCTCTGATGTTATAGGTCAAATTGAAGTGCGCAGGGCGTTCAGAAATTGCACCACCTAAGAAAGCCTTATCTAACTCAGTACGGTCAGTTGCATCAACTTGCGGCGATTGTTCCTTCACTTTGCCGCCGATTATAGCATTAATATTTCTGGCTAAATCTCTATAGCTAATATTACCATTTGTGCTTTGTAGTGTATGCAACAAAAAGTAAGAAAAAACTCCTCGCGGTTCACCATTTTCTCCTTTATATTCTTTTGCCAACTCGTAATCTCGACAAGCAGATAATATCACGTGCTTTCCGGTAGGTAACACTAAACTTGTCGTTTTCTGCTCCGAACTTTGAGCAGAATTTAAGATTTCATCTAATGCGGAAAGATCGTTAGCAAAAATGAAGCTGCTTAAAGAACGTTCCCGCGAGTCAACAGGCGATCGCCGCACTTTGAATTCGCTTGATACATCTCTAGTTCCCGAACCGGAGTGACAGCAGTCGAGTATAATTACGACGTGAGGGTTTTTTTGTGATACCTTGGAGATTAAGTAAGCTAATTCTTTATCTGCTAAATCCCGGCTTGCTTGTGTACGGCTGTCGTAGCAAACTAAAGTTTCATCTAAACCGTCTGCCTCTATTTTCCAAAATTCCTGTGGTGCTTTTTCTTGCGCACCGTGACCTGCATAGTAAAATAATACAACATCATCATTTTCCGCCTTGCACAGATGTTGCTCAAAACCTTTGATTATCGCCTCACGGGTAGCTTCTTGATTGGTAAGTATCCAAGGGCGATCTGTTGGTTCAATCAATTTCCATTCACTATCCTTAGCAACCCGTTCCCTCAGATAAGCTTCTACTGCCTTGATATCATTAACACAACCATCTAATGACCGTATCGCCGGAATTGACGCTGGATCGTATTTGTCAATACCAACTAGTAGTGCATATATACTCTTAGTCATAGTTACCTCTCCCCATCGGGTCTGCGTGTAAAGCTTTGCTTCTATTTACATTGATGTCAGCCAAGTCAACTTATGCACTCCTGTTTGGAAACAAGTGCAAAGGCGCTGCTAAGGTAGTGTCTTATATCATGTCCGTATAAACAGTTACGATATCCAGCCCTCGCCCCCGTCCCCTCTC
>CAZZYE010000047.1:0-18074 GCA_964658145.1 uncultured Stigonema sp. | reverse complement strand
CTCATTCCTTGGAGGTATTGACAAAAAGTACACACTTTTAACCTATCACAGATGGGGGAAGTTGGGTTGATCGTGAACAGCGTGTGCGAGTTGACGCAACGATTGATTTATCAACTCATCAAATTATCCAACACAAAGGTAAGGACATTGGATGTTTGGCACTGGAGCATCATCCAAGTCACATCCAGTTAACCAAACTGTATCTGCTTCCCGATTTTCAGCGTTTGGGAATTGGTACATTTGTGCTGCGCCAGTTGATTGCTGAGGCGAAACAGACATCCAAGTCTATCCAACTAAGAGTTTTAGCTGTAAATCCAGCACGCAGGCTTTATGAACGTGAGGGTTTTGTTGTTCAAGCGCAAACAGATGAAAGAATCTACATGGAGTATCGGAATGCTGGTAAGTGGGAGCAAGGCTGCACTCCAAAGTCATAATTTTTACAACAGGGATAAGATTCGTAAGTATGCTTTCACAGCCGTATATAATCCCATCTCCAATGCATCAGCAATTAGGGCATGACCAATGGAGACTTCTAGAATACCAGGAATAGAACAGAATTTTCCCAGATTTTGCCGATTCAAATCATGTCCCGCATTTACCCCTAAACGAAGAGCTTGAGCCGTTTGAGCACTAAGCACATACTGCTGAAAAACAACTTCCACATCTCCACTCTTGAATGCAATGGCATAAGGCTCTGTGTATAGCTCAATTCGTTCAGCACCAACTTCCTGTGCACGCTGAATTTGTGTCGGATCAGGATCCATAAACAAGCTAACTCGAATTCCTTGAGTTTTTAACTCGTTAATAATGGGCGTCAACCGCTGTCCATCAGACGCTAGATCCCAACCATGATCCGAAGTGAACGTACTTGGCGCATCTGGTACTAAAGTGCATTGCGTTGGCTTGACCTGTCGAACTATCTCCATGAATGGTGGCTGAAACGGGTTTCCTTCAATGTTGAACTCAACCGTCATCATCTTTGCCAGTGCATAGACATCCGCAGGTCGAATATGACGCTGGTCTGGACGGGGATGAATTGTAATACCGTGGGCACCAGCTTCAATACAGATTTTTGCAGCTTTAGTGATGCTTGGAATCTCCAAATTGCGTGACTTTCTCAACAAGGCAACCTTATTGAGATTGATGCTCAGGTTAGTCATTGTTTCTTAAATGGACAAATTTAATTCTAACTCTCAAAAGAGAATAGTAAAAACTCTTTACTTAAGCTTATGGGTGAGTGATGAGATGCAAATTTCAACAAATGCAATAGACATCTCCGAAAAACAATGTAGAGACGCGATCGGTCGCGTCTCTACAAGTGTCGTAGACAACGCACAATTAATTTCTGGAGATGTCTATTGCCAAACGGTTCACCTTCAACCACTTGTGAGCGGAAACCATCGACGCCGATAGGAACATCACCGTAAACGCAATCTGAGCAGCATGGTCGATATTCTGACCCCGAAAAAACAGGACTTTCCACTTCAATAGTGCTTGACGAATTTCTTTAACTGCATCATCATGCAGAGGACGCGAAAGGTCTACATTGCTAATTTCAGCACCGATGAAACCAGCTACGGGTTTGACTTCAATGTGATTGTTGCTCATATTAATTCTCCATCGTGTACTGGAAAAGACGTTTATTTTATCCACGAATGAATTCTGGGCAAAATGCATTACGCGGTATAAACCTTTGCTGAACTTTCCACCTTTGTTTGGTTAGATTCCCAACTTCTTGTGTAGATAGAAGAATCTCCCTTTATTACCTGACTTTGCTCGCCATTGATAGAAACTGGAATATCACCGACAATTGTGACTCGTTGAACGTGACGCGGTTGATCGCCATAATCAGCGATCGCATAATGTTGAGTAGCACGGTTATCCCAAAATGCGACATCGCCAACTTTCCAGCGCCAGCGCACTGTATTCTCTGGACGGGTGACGTAAGCTTGTAACAGGCGAATAATATCATCAGATTCTGTGGTTGATAGACCGCGCAAGCGACGCACAAAACCGCCAATGAAGAGTCCCCGTTCTCCAGATTCAGGATGAACGCGCACAACTGGATGTAATGTTTCGTACACCGTAGATGTAAAGACATCTCGATAAGCTCTTACCTCTTCCGGAACGTCTACTATCGCTGCTGCATAGTCGTAGGCATTGCTATGTATAGCCCAAAGTTCATCAGCAATATTACGCAGATGTGTGGGTAAATCTTGGTACGCAGTGATGGAGTTTGCCCAAATTGTGTCGCCACCGACTGGAGGAATAACGAGTGCCCGTAAGACAGAACCGAGTGGAGGACGATCCACAAATGTTACATCGGTATGCCAGTTGTTAGCACGGGCGACAGTTTTGCCGTAATTCAGGTCTAAAACTGCTGGATTTTCTGGTAAGGAAGGTACTGTGGGGTGGGCTGTGGTTACTTCGCCAAATCGTCGAGCAAAGGCTACTTGTCCGTCAGCGTCGAGTTTTTCTTGATTGCGAAAGAATATTACCTTATATTTGACTAGGGCTTTGCGGATATCACTGATAATTTCATCGCTCAAGTTGGAACTGAGATCGACACCAATGATTTTCGCTCCGATGCGTCCTGCAATTGGTTTGATATCAAAGTATTGAAAACTCATATTTTTGGATCTCCGATAGAGTTGGTAAAAAAAATTAAGCAGCCAGTTCAGAAAGAGTTGCACCTTTTATAAACTGATTTTCTGGGCGGGGTAAACCGAGATTTTCCCGCAGGGTGCGTCCTTCGTACTCAGTGCGGAAAAGTCCTCGACGTTGCAGTTCGGGAATGACTAAATCCACAAATTCATCTAAACCACCTGGTAAATAAGGCGGCATAATATTAAATCCATCAGATCCACCGTAGACAAACCATTCTTCTAACTTGTCAACTATTTGTGACGGTGTACCCCAAATAGTCCAATGTCCCCGTGCGCCCGCAATCCATAAATATAATTGTCGAATTGTCAAATTCTCTCTGCGAGCGGTTTCAATTAATAATTTTTGGCGGCTTTGGTGGAGCTCGGTATGGGGTAAATCTGGTAATGGTCCATCTAATGGGTAACTGGATAAATCAATTTCCCCCAACATACTTGTCAGCAAACTCAACCCCACTTGAGGATGAATCAATTCCTGAATGCGAGCAAATTTTTCTTTGGCTTCTTCCTCGGTTCTACCAATCACAGGAAATACCCCTGGCATAATCTTTAGGTGGTCGGGGTTGCGTCCGTACAACGCCTGTCGTCCCTTCACATCTGAGTAAAAAGCTTGAGCATCTTCAAGGGTTTGTTGTGCGGTAAAAATGACTTCTGCGGTTTGAGCAGCAAGATTTTTACCATCTTCGGAGGAGCCAGCTTGGATGATAACTGGATACCCTTGAAGTGGACGGGCAACATTCAGGGGACCGCGCACGGAAAAATGCTCGCCTTTGTGGTTGGGAATGTGTAATTTGTCTGGATCGAAGTAAACGCCAGATTCCTGATCGCGCAGAAATGCATCGTCCTCCCAGCTGTCCCAAAGCTTAGTGACAACATCAACAAACTCGCGAGCGCGATCGTAACGGAGTGCATGTTCGAGGTGCTTGTCGCGGTTGAAGTTCTGGGCTTCCGCAGTGCTAGCAGAAGTTACAAGATTCCAGCCTGCGCGACCATTACTTAAATAATCTAAAGATGCAAACTTCCGGGCAACGTGAAAGGGTTCATTATAGGTGGTTGAGGCTGTTGCTGCTAAACCAATATGCTCCGTGACCACTGATAATGCAGATAGCAAAGTCAGGGGTTCAAAATGAACGAGATTTCCTTTATAGCTCAGCAGTTCTTTTTCTTGACCCCTATCTCTTACCGCGACACCATCAGCAAAGAAAATCATGTCAAATTTGCCGCGTTCTGCCGTTTGAGCAATTTGTCGATAATGGTCAAAGCTCAAACCCCCATCTGCTCTTGCATCTGGATATCGCCACGCCGCTAAATGATGACCCGAACTCATCAAGAATGCACCCAGTCTCAATTGCTTTTTACTTGTACTCATATAGTTCTATCTATTTTTGACTGATGGATGGAGGCGTAATTGCTGCATATTGTTTAGGTGTTAGCTTTGCTGCCTTAATTTCAGAAGTACATTCAGCGCGATCATGAATCCAAATGTGCAGGGAGACATTTTTGTCCGCTTGTCCAAAACCTGCTCCCAAATTTACATTCTTACTGAGACTGATAAGTCTCGGTTCCATACCAATCAAAAACCCTCCTAGACTACCTTGACTAAAAAGATCCAATGCTATTCCTACCGCCCAATCCAAGGCTTGGGCATCTCCACGCCCTAAATAGCGATGCACTGCATAACTTACCCACCCGTTGATTGCAAGCTTGGAATTAACTCGATAGAACGCCTGTACGCCATACAGGTTGCCAACAGTTCCGGTTCCAGCTACTGTACTATTTACCAGCTTACTCCCAACTGCTGGACCGAAGTTTGTCCCATTGAAACCTAGGGTATTTGGCGGGCTGTAGGTATTAACGTAAGCAGCAGAAATCCGAAAATTGTTTTTACGTTTGTTGTATAATATTTGCCCTAGAGCTAAATATCTGCCAGACAATAAACCATTATTAGCTGACGGATTGGAACCGTTGGGCACGCTCTAAGCTAGACCTACGTCAATCCAGATTCTAGCGATCGCCTTAGCTCCTGGATCTTTAGGCAATAGAGGTGGTTCCGGAAAGACTTCATCAAGATACTCATTGATGATAGCAGATTCATAGATTTCTACATCCCCATGTTTGATGGCAGGGACTTTGCCATAGCGAGAAATCTGTGTGAACCCATCCGGCTTCTTCTGTAAGTCAATTTCAATGGGGGTAAAGTCGATTCCCTTCTCCAGCAAAACAACACGGGTTCTTTGGCAGAAGGTAGAGCATGCAGGCGAAGTAAAGTTGTAAAGTACTCATCTAATAATCTCCTGGTAAGTCTTGCATCGTGGACTGTTTAGGATTGCACTCTCAACTGAACAGTGCGTAATTCAAACGACAGCTTGATAAAGAAGTGGACGCTTGTTGATTCGGGATCAAATATCTGACTAGCGGGTATTTACGCCAGCTACACTGCATATTACTATTTGTCAGTCAATTTACCGTTATTTAAGACTATTATACAAACTTTTTGCCAATAAAAGCGCTTGTATAAACAAAATTATGTCTAACTAATTATTAGATTATCTAAACAATTAAAAATATTTGTAATATTAAATTATATTACTTGTGGGATCTAGATACGGTGGAGCAGTTGTGTTGTCTTAACTTTTTATACTGTGGAAAGATGAAGTGATTACAAAACTGCACGACGCAACTCTGGGAAGACTTTAGACACCTTGCTCAACACATAATCACCATACGTTCCGTGAAAGGTGTGAACGCTAGCTCGATCCCAACGTTCTTCAAGATCGTCATGTACGCAGAGGCGCATCCTGTTTGAGAATGGTCAAAACACCGTAGTCAGTATGTTCTCCCACGCCCCACCGGGTTCCGCTGTTAGGCGACGATGAATCAGCAGGGTAGTTAAAGATACGAAATAAAGTCAGTGGGTCTGATGTGTAACGGTCAGCAAAGTATGACTCTTCTAGCCCAAGGCTGAGGGCAATACCAGTCATCAGCGTGTGTCCAAGTTTCGTCATTACCTCCATATATTCCAGTACTGTCTCACGGAATAATGGTATGAGCGTAATCTTGGATCAGATCGCTCTGATACCGTGTAGTACATGGGAAAGGGAAATATGAGATTGGTGTAGTTCTATGTGTTACATCTGAACCGTCACGAATTTAGGGTTAAACTTACGATGTAATACATGGTAGAATCTGATGTTGAAGCGGGACATTCAAGGGAAGTTCGCGCTTAAGAAGGATGATTATCGTCAAGTGCGCTCTTTAAGATTAACAGATGAAACCTGGAGGTTATTACTTACTCCTCGTTAGGTATTGGTAAAAGTACTGCAATCAGCGGCGTTTTTCTAGATGATTAGTGGAATTTTTGAAAATTGTATTGGCACAATAGATGCTACAGCAGCCCTAAAATATTGGGCTGAGTTGGGTTACCAACAAATCCAGCAGGGACAATTGAGTGCAGAACAAGCAGAGTTACTATATCAGCATCCGGCGGCGTTAACCTCGTGGCGACTGCAAAATGGTGATTCGGCGACGCATGGATTGGTACGGGTGATGTTATGGACGCAACTACGTAATGCGGGTTTAGGAAAAACATTGCCAGTGGTAGTTGGTAGTCGTTGGTTTGCTTCCCTCACACAAGATATTTACACTATTACTGATGCCTTTACTGATGATAAAGCTAACGGAGGAGACTGGATTTATACTGAACCAGTTCGTGGTATTGAAGGTTTTGGAAATCAGGGAACAGGCTTTTATAACCGCTTTGTTGGTGTACGGGAAATGTTCGCGATTGGGAAGGAAACACGGCAGGCTTTTTTTCAACGATATAACTATACTCGTCCTGGGTATGGAGCGATCGCACCGAGTTCTCCCCTAAAAGTGAGCGAAGGAACTCACTCTAGTTTAGTAAGTGCTGACCATAATTTGACTTCTTTTTATCAGGAAGTTTTTGGACTTATACCCAGTGAAATTAATGGTAAGCGTTCTGGGTATCAAAAACCCTCTACAGGGCAAATTTTGATACTTGAAGAAGGACAGGAATTTTATCTGTCTGCGTTTTCTTCACCAAAAGATATTGCTGGTGTTCTGCAAATTTATACTCCTCTTTATCCTACACTAGATAAACGGCAATTTTCTCAACCAGGTTCGCTAGGTTTGAGCTTATTTACATATCAAGTTGAAGATATTCAAGACTTTCATCAACGTGTATCTAATAGTAGCGCTACCCACGTTACACCTATTGTGGCGAATGAGTTTGGTGAACCTTCTTTTGGGTTAATTGCACCAGATGGCTTTTATTGGGTGATTGTTTGTTAGAAAGTCATGAGAAAATACTTTTAATCACTTTAATTTATGATTTTGAATAAAAATAATATTTGATTTTATTAGTCAACCTGTTTAAAGTGAATATTAAGCACTTTACAGGTGGTTTCAATCAAAGCCACTCAAGTTAAATGAAGAAAGCAAATTTAAGAAGATTAACTAACTGGCTTGTAACTACAGCATTTGTGGTACTAGTGGCGACATTTTCTCTGTTGGATCAACCTATTGCCAACGCTCAAACAGAAACACCATCCATAACCACCCCATCTACAACTACTCCAATCACATCTGTAGCAGCAAACGTTAGACATTTACTAGACACCAAAGAATGTGTAGGGTGTAATCTAATTGGAGCAAAGTTGAAAGATGTGAACCTACAAGGAGCATCTTTAGAAAATGCGAACTTGCAAAATGCTGATTTAGAGAGAGCAAATTTACAAGGAACAAACTTACAAGCCGCAAACCTACAAGGAGCTGATTTGGGCAAGGCAAATATTGTAGGAGCAAATTTAAGCGGAGCAAACCTCTTCGATGCCGACTTAGAGAAGGCAAATCTAACAGACACGAATATAGAGGGAGCAAACCTCCAGGAAGCTGATTTAGAAGATGTAATCAGACCCCAAGGATTTATTATCCAGTAACCATCTTGAGTGAGGTCTTTTTTCACCATCCAATCCTCTGACAAATCTTCATCTCCCCCGTTACCACCGCAGGTAATGGGGGATTTAATTTGTGGAATTTCTTGGTGGCGATCGCACGCCAAAGGATTTTGAATCCGACCTTCTCTATCACTCGTCGTGATGCCGGATTGGTCAGTTTCTATTAGTTCTATAACATTAACGCAAGCCGATCAAAGTTGTAAACTACAGTAAATAGCAATACGGTTCAGTTAGTGACGTCTACTGCCTGAAGATCCCCCCAACCCCCCTTAAAACGGGGCAGGGCTGTTTCGTTCCCTCTCAAAAAGGATTTGTCAAGATGGATAGCGAGAAAAATCATAAGTATGGGTGGCGACTGAATACACTTTTAAGCACATAAACAACAGTGTAATTGTCTCTTCTCTCGACACGCAGGTAGCAAAATAATCAAATTTAAATTGCTAGAACTATTGATTTTTAAAGCATTTTAGGGAATGAATCAGCCCTGCTTAAAAAGGGGGGCTTGTTCCCCCCTTTTTAAGGGGGGTTAGGGGGGATCAAAGCCTTAACTGAACTGTATTGCAATAAATAGTCCCTGTGGTTGATGCCAAGAGCAGCAATCCCAGTGTCCAAGGGGTGCACCGCTTCAACGAGCTGCTTGCCGAGTCACCACAAGTGAGCGCCACAGCAATTCAAACAGTGGGCAGTAAAGGCTACGACGGCTTCGCGATCGCGATCGTGGAAGGATTTTTCCATGTTACTTGGTTTCAATTTGTCTCCGGTCTACCGCTATTAGAAGCGTTAAATGTGGGTAGCATCGACCTGGGACCAGCAGGTGAAACACCACCCATTTTTGCCCAGGCTGCCGGTACCAATCTGGTTTATGTGGTTAACACTCCTCCAGGTACTGGAGAAGGTTCAGCAATTATTGTGCTAAAAGATTCTCCAATCAAAACATTGACAGATCTTAAAGGTAAAAAAGTTGCCTATTCTCGGGGAACAGCTCAGACTTTTTTTGTAGTGAAAGCGTTAACAACAGTTAACAACGCGCAAGGAATTGATACACCGGGAGGTTATTACCTGGCTTCACGGGATTTTACAACTAATAACGCTTTCTTCCTGAAAGCAATTTTGGAGGAGTACTACCAGGTTGGACAGTGGGCAAACAAAAACAGGCGAGCAGCAGCTGAAATCCTCGCACCAAAGGTCAAGACGGATGTGGATACTATGGAGTTGACGTTGACGAGAAGAAATTATGATATGAGACCAATCACTGAAAAGGTGATTAGTGCGCAACAAAAGGTTGCGGATCTTCTGTATCAACTGAAAATTGTGCCAAAACCAGTCGATATTCGAGAAGCAGTCCTAACTTCCCAGCAGTATGCAGCGATCACCCCAGATGCTGTCATGAATAAGGCTTGAGCAAATTAAAAAATAGGCGTTGCTGAAAGAAAGTATGAATCACGCGAGCCTTTATGGGCAAGCCGCACAAGGGATGCATCGCCTCAAGCTTGTGGACACTACGCGTCCGCAGCGCCACTGAATTACTTAAGATTCTGCAACCCCCGCAATTGGGCTTAATTACAATGCGCTCACAAATTGGTAAAAGTGGGATCCCCAGGAGCGCCCCTACACTCTGTACCTCATTGAATCGCAAACCGTTATATGCATTTGGTATCGGTGGGGAGGATGCGCGACAGCGCGGGTGGGGTATTTTTGTACTTCACTAAGCTGAAATCTGCTGTAAGGCTGCGGGTGTGATAGTTGAGTTTGGGTCACTCACGAGAATCTCCAATGCGTCCCCATATTAAAATGCGTATAATTAAGGCTTAATATCTGGTGGGGTCAAGGCTGCATATTGTTCAGGGGAAAGTGCCACATCCTTAACATTGATCTTCTTGGTGATGAATTTTTGCTCATAGAATAAGTCAGCAATCTCCTGCTGTCTTGACAGAATTCCATCAGTCATAGGTCTTAAGGTATAACGCCTCCGCTTGACTGTTGTTTCCAACGTCGTCAGATCAAGCTTTGCATCACTGGCGATGATTTCGGCAACATCTCGTGGATGTGCTTCAGCCCATTTGCCCACATTGTTGATTTCTTCGAGGAGAATTTTCACTAGCTCAGGGTTGTCTTTGACAAATTGGCTTGCGGCTAAATAGTAGCCTCCTTGGGTCGTAATCCCCTTACCATCGCGGAGAATACGAACTCCAACTGTTCTCTGAAATGCAGCAAGCTGGGGATCGCCCAGCACACCTGCATCAATGCTCCTACGAAGAATCGCTGCACGAGTTTCTGGTGATATAAGGTTAATGTATTTGACATCACTAAGCTTTAGTCCAGCCTCCTGCAAAGCCTTGACAACAAAGTATTGGCTAGCGGTAGCTCTTTGAAAGGCGAGGGATTTACCTTTGAGATCAGCTACTGTCTTGATGGGAGAGTCTTTAGGCACCACAATTGCAGTCCCCTCACCAGTACCTGGTCTAGTGCTAGCAATATAAACGAAAGGGATACCAGTCGCTTGGGCAAAGATGGGTGGAGTTTCACCAACGGCGCCCACATCCAGACTTCCCACATTCATCGCTTCTAGAAGTTGCGGACCTGCGGTAAATTTCGACCACTCTACAGTAATACCCAGTGGAGTCAAGCGTTTCTCTAAAACTTTTCTCGCCCTGAGTACATCTCCGGATGACTGATAGCCCATTCGTAAGACCTTTGTCTTGATACCTTTAGAGACGGTTTTATCTGGTGTATTCGGTGTCTGACAACTGACGAGAGTTGTGGATAGGGCTAACAATCCAGCCACTAAATACACTCGAAAGTTGCTAAAGTGGCGTTTTCTAGATACTGCTACCATAATCAGTAAACCAATTCTCTAAAATTTAGTGTTTTCTGTGTGCTTTTCCCATTAAATGACCGCAATCGTGAACCAAAACATCACCCAACGTGTAACTTATTCAGATGACCCCTGTTAACAAAGGATTGCTGGAATGGTCTTTTTGCAGATCGCCTGAAACCGGAGCCAATACGCTAGTTGAAGGCAAGACGTACTTTGATTAGGTAACTTTACACATGAGTGCCTAGTCTGAGCAGAAACGTAAACTACACTAAATACATAGATTTAACGTATTTTATTCCCAGGATACTACCATAGACTTTCTTCAGAATCAAGCTATAGGTAAACCACCCCAAAAAAGGCGTTGCTGATTCCATTCCATGTATGATGCAGGATTTTACGTGCGGACCAAAATCCTTGTAGAGACGTAGCACTGCTACGTCTCTACATCCGGATTCATACCTCAAGAAAGCAACGCCCCAAAAAAATGCTCTCTGGCTTTTTCCAGCTTTCTCTGATATAGTTAGTTAATCGAACAATTAGTTAACCATAATTTTAGCTAAACATATACTTTAATTACAAAGGGGTTGTATTTTACTTGAGTGTTATGCAATGATGGTAAACGAATCACCAATAAATCGGTCAACGATTAGTACTTTAAAGAGGTCACTCCTTCCAGTACAGGCAAATCATTCAGGCCCTCCAAGGGTAATTTAATTCGGGATTTTAAATGATCCTCACAGATAAATCTGGGGATTTGAGGATTTTGGATTGGTTTCATGACAAGTTGTGCCTGCTTTTTTACAGGCATTGCTAGTGGACATAATGTTGAACTAAAAAGTAACCTTTGCACAATTGGTAACGGGAGGTTTTGCCAAATGATGTCTGCATTCGATGTCATGTGCTTTTATCTTGCTTAGTGTTTGCCACCTCATATATATGTGTCGATCGCCAATAGACATCTCCAGAAATTAATTGTGCGTTGTCTACAACCCTTGTAGAACGCCGCGCGTTCATACATTGTTTTTCACTCCATGTCTAATTAGTTACACAACCACAGAGAAATAATTATGACTATTGCACTGGAACGTCTCAAGAAGAAAACACGTTCAGCAGAGATTCGCGAACAACTTGGGTATCCGATCATTGATACTGATGTACATACTCAGGAATTTCCCCCAGCATTCTTGGATTATTTAGAGCAAGTGGGCGGGACTGCGATCGCAGAACGTTTCCAAGAACACTTACCAGGTTCGTCCCGATCTAAGTGGTTCAAGCAAACTTGGTCAGAACGTCGGGCTTACCGCACCGCGCGTCCTCCCTTCTGGACTCGTCCTACGGATAATGCCTTAAATTTAGCTACCATTAGCTTGCCCAAGTTGCTGCATGAGCGCTTGTCAGAAGCAGGTACAGACTTTGCCGTCGTGTATCCCAATTTGGCAACTATGGGTCCACATATTGGCAATGAAGAAATGCGGCGGGCAGTATGTCGCGCAGCTAACACCTACCACTCTGAGATTTTCCTCCCCTATGCTGACCGCTTAACGCCAATCGCTAGCATTCCCATGCATACGCCAGAAGAGGCGATTGAAGAGTTAGAATATGCGGTGAAAGTTCTGGGATTGAAAGCAATTCAAATCCCTGGTCATATTCGCCGTCCAATTCCCGCCTTCGAGAAGTATGGTGAGGAAGTCGCGAATGAAGCCATCTGGATTGATACCTTTGGCTTAGATAGCAAACATGACTATGACCCATTCTGGGCGAAGTGCGTAGAATTGAAAGTTGTACCCACTACCCACTCCAGTGGCATGGGTTGGATAAATCGCCGCTCCATTTCTAACTACCAATACAACCATATAGGTCACTTTGCTTCTGCTGGTGAAGCATTGTGCAAATCGCTATTCTTTGGTGGTGTGACTTACCGCTTCCCCACCCTGAAGTTTGCCTTTTTAGAAGGTGGTTCAGCTTGGGGTACTAGCTTGTACACCGATTTAATTTGGCACTGGGAAACCCGTAACAAAGACCACTTGTTGGAAAATAACGATCCCGCCAAAATTAATCGTGAAGAACTGTTAGAGTATTACGTTCGCTACGGTGGCGAGCAAGTACACGGTCGCTTAGATCAACTAGGCAGTGGTCTAGGCTTTCATGCTAACTTATTATCTCCCCTCGACCCAGGTGAGCAGGATGAATTTGCCGCTTCTGGAGTTAAGAGTCCAGAAGATGTGCGCGATCGCTTCCTCAATCACTTCTACTTCGGCACAGAGTCAGATGATACCCGTGTAGCCCATGCCTTTAACCGCAAAGCCAATCCGTATGGCGTCCGGATTAAAGCCTTCTTGGGTTCTGATTCTGGTCACTGGGATGTCCCCGATATTACTGCTGTGACTGCCAACTCCTACTCCTTTGTAGAACGCGGTATTCTCACTGAAGTTGACCTGCGCTATTTCTTATCCATCCACCCATTGGAGTTGTACACCAGCCTCAACCGTGACTTCTTCAAGGGTACATCTGTGGAAAAAGCGGCTTCGGAATATCTAGTGAGTGTTGCTAATGGCTAATAGTTAATTGCTTGACTACGATTAGCTATTAGCTATGGCAATTCTATTTGAATTGTGAGAATTATTTTTTTAACGAACCGCCTTGGCTGACGCCACGTCTAACGACGAACGCGCAGCGTCTCCGCCAGGAGAAGGCGCCAAGATCGCCAAGAAAGGAAAGGGAGAGAATCTCACGACATTGGTCAGTCATTCCGTAGGGTGTGTTAGGCTTCGCCGTAACGCACCAATAGTGAGGGGTGATGCGTTACGCTGTCGCTAACGCATCCTACACCAAGAATTGTAGGTTAATAAATCTCTGATCTTTAGCCAGTTTTTCATCTAAACAGTACATTGCAAATCAGGAGAATGCATCATGACGATTGCTTTAGACCGTTCGACGCAAAAAACCAAGTCTGCCCAGATTCGTGAAAAATTGGGTTATTCGATAATTGATACTGATGTACATACTCAGGAATTTGAACCAGCAGTCTTGGATTATTTAGAGCAAGTTGCAGGAAGCACAATTGTCGAACGCTTCAAAGAACATTTACCAGGAGCTTCTCGCTTTAAGTGGTATAAGCAAACTTGGTCAGAACGTTTCGATTATCGCACCAACCGTCCTAACTGGTGGGGTCGTCCGACTAAAGATACCTTAAATTTGGCTACCATCAGCTTGCCGAAGTTGCTGCATGAGCGCTTGCAACAAGCAGGTACAGACTTTGCCGTCGTGTACCCCAACTTGGCAACTATGGCTCCAAATATCGGTAACGAAGAAATGCGACGTTCCGTGTGCCGAGCAGTGAATAACTACCATGCTGATATTTTCCGCCCTTATGCTGACCGCCTCACGCCGATTGCGGCAATTCCCATGCACACCCCTCAAGAGGGGATCGAAGAGTTGGAATATGCGGTGAAGGTACTGGGACTGAAAACAATTCAAATCCCTGGTTACGTCCGTCGTCCCATTCCGGCTTTTGAGAAGTATGGTAAGGAAGTCGCAAATGAGGTGGTTTGGATTGATAACTTTGGCATAGATAGCGAATATGATTACGACCCATTCTGGGCGAAGTGTGTAGAACTCAAAGTTGTACCCACGACCCACGCTTCTAGTCAAGGTTGGACGACTCAACGCTCAGTTACCAACGCTCAGTACAACCACATTAACCACTTTGCCTTTGCTGCGGAAGCACTGTGCAAATCTCTGTTCTTCGGTGGCGTTACCCATCGTTTCCCCACCCTAAAATTTGCCTTCTTAGAAGGCGGTTCAGCTTGGGGTGCTAGCTTGTATGCTGATATTATTTGGCATTGGGAAACCCGCAACAAAGAACATTTGTTGAAAAGTAACAACCCCGCCAATATTGACCGCGAAGAACTGATAGAATTGTACACCCGTTATGGTGGCGAATTAGTAGATGGTCGCTTGGATAAATTAGGCAGTGGTCTGGGCTTCCACACTGATTTGATAGCTCCCTCTGACCCAGGCGAACTAAATGAATTTGCCGATGCAGGAATTGAGAAGCCGGAAGATGTGCGCGATCGCTTCCTGAATCACTTCTACTTTGGCACAGAATCAGATGATACCCGTGTAGCTCAAGCCTTTAACCGTGCAGCTCTTCCTTTTGGCGATCGTGTTAAAGCCTTCTTGGGTTCTGATTCTGGTCACTGGGATGTACCTGATATCACCACCGTCACCGCCAACGCTTACTCCTTGGTAGAACGGGAAATTATCACTGAAGAAGACTTACACTACTTCTTGTCAATTCACCCATTGGAGTTGTACACGAGTCTCAATCGTGACTTCTTTAAGGGTACGGCTGTTGAGAAAGAGGCAGAACAATATTTAGTGAGTGTTGGTCGCTAAGGTTACTAGTTCATTAGCAAATCAACTTGCTTTGCTGTGATTACTAGTACTCTGCCAAAGCAACTCTGCTGAGTTTAAGAAACCCGGTTTCTCTGAAAAACCGGGTTTTTGAGAAATCAAATATAGTTCAATTTAATGCCTGATGAGGTTTTTGATTAACTGCAAATAGGAGTTCATGAAGTAGAAAATTCATTGGCAAGTGAAATTAATGAGATTAGTCCGACTGTACTGCCTTACCTAGCCCGCGTCTTGGTGAAGCATAAAAATGATATTTTTCTTCTCTTCGAGACGCTGCGCGAACGCGATCTTCTCCCAAGGGGAGACGCTTCGCGAACGTGCCTTCGCGGTTAAAAAATATTTTTTAACCACGAAGACGCGAAGGACACGAAGGTCAAATGTCGAAAATAGGCGTCTATTTTCCAGTGTTTTAAGCCACCTTGACAGGGCTAACTCCCTTACCCCACCAAACACATTTAAACGGCTTACCTGTTTTATTATGCAATATTTCGTAATGTTTCAGTTCTACATCTTTCCAATCTGATAACAAGTCTAGTAAATAATCTTTAGAGAAAAAATGCATAGTTTGTCCATGATGTTCTAGTATGTAGTTTGGCTCAAGAACACGTACAATCGGGTGACGTTCTGCCCGTAGTTTTGCGTCTTCGGTGGAATTAACGTGAAAAACAAATACTCCTTTGGGGCGTACTATTCGTCGGATTTCTTTAAACAACTCACGTGTAATCTTATCTGAAAACATATGTAAGGCAACATTAGACATAACAGCATCAAAGGCTGCACAGTTGAAAGGCAATTGTTTTGCCATGTCTGCTACTACAAACTGCACGCTTAGTCCTAGCTGCTGTGCTTTCAAGCGTCCAAGTTGCACTGCTTCATCTGAAAAATCCATACCCGTAACCGTAAAACCTTCTTTCGCAAGACGCAATGCGTCGTTCCCTGTTCCACAACCAAGGTCAAGCACTGTTTGAATGTTGGTGGACTTAAGAACCGGAAGGTGAACCTTCGTCCACTGGTTTCCCCAATCTAAATCTGTGCCAGCATCCTTCAACTGAGCAAAGAATTGATTCCAGTGGTCGGAAGCAGCGTAATCCATAATGTAGTATATGTGAACTTGCTTGGAGCAACTTGCGTTTGAGTGACTCAGAAATTCGCGATTGTACTTATGATATCAAATCCGCTTGCACCAAAATTATTCCTCCTTCCTCTTCCTCTGTGTTATTGGCACGGCAGTCGCCTACGGAGGGAAACCCTCCTGCAGCGCTGCCTTGTCTGGAGCGGTTTTTTAATCATTCATATCAAGCGGATTTGATCTGAAATCTTGTACTTAGAGAATTGGTATTAAGGCTTGATATTTGGTGGGGTCAAGGCTGCATATTGTTCAGGGGAAACCACATCCTTTTACTTGTTAAGGATGCTACCAGTGGCGTAAATAAAATAGTTTTCAGTCACGTTTACATCAGCCTGAAACCCGGCTTTGGTCAACTTTTCCTCAAGTAAATTTCGCTCGTAAAAAATCTTAACAATATTAAATTCCCGACCATCATTTAATTTTCTATTTTTGTAAATGTTTCCATCATCTTGAAGAGTGTGATTTATAGCTGTGGATGTTTGTTCAAAGCGAGAATCGATAATAAATAATTTTCCCCCAACGTCAACTGCTTTATAAACCTTATTCAAAAATTCATCTATCAATGTTGGTGGTACGTGCGATAGCCAGAAAGAGAAGAAAACCAAATCATATTTTTCTTTCGGTTCCCATGAAAATAAATCTACTTGGTGATATTCTACATTTGATGAATTCAGCTTACTACGATTGATTTCAAGCACTTCAAGAGAAGCGTCAAGCGCTGTAATTTTCTTACCAATGTTGAGAAGTTCCTGCGTCCAAATACCAGTTCCACAAGCTAACTCCAAAATACGTTCTACTCCGCTAATTTGGTATAATGCGCTTTTGACCACAGCAACTTCATTAAACCAAAGCTGATTTAATTCCTCCCCTCGGTCAAAGCGTCCAATTCTGTAGAACCATTCATCATATTCGCTTGCTCTAGCGCGGTAGTATTCAATTTGTTGTTGAATAATGTTATCTGTTTGTGGAGCGGAAGTTTTTTGTAATGGCATGGCAAATTTTGGCAGCAGATAGCTTGCTTATTGAGGTTTTTCGTGATATTATCCTCAACTATATATAATTTACAGTTACTTTATCAATTTACAGTATAATATTGTAGTGAACACAGTCTTCGCGCTTAGGGCAGGGCAAAATACGTGCTGAAATAGGAGACAGATAATGGCTTTAGATTTACAGCTAGCGGGTAAAACAGCGATTGTGACAGGTGGGAGTGCAGGAATTGGATTAGCTACTGCCAAAGCTTTATATAGCGAGGGTGTGAGTGTAGCAATTGCAGCTCGTAACCCAGAACGGCTTGATCTTGCAGTCAGTATCATCCAGGATCTACCAAGCCTTGGCGGCAAAATCATCCCAATAAATGCCGACCTAAGTCTTGCAGAAGGTGTAGAGAAGGTAGCCTCAACTGCCCTAGAAAAGTTCGGTCAAATTGATATTCTGATTAATAATGCTGGGTCAGCACGGGCTGGATCTTTCCTCGACCTTAGCGATGATGCATTTCTGGACGCTTGGAACTTAAAACTGTTGGGTTACATTCGTTTGGTAAGAGCCATTGTACCCCATCAAAAAAGTCGGCGTGATGGGCGGATTGTCAATATCATCGGCGGTGCTGGACGCACACCTCGTCCTAGCTTCCTACCTGGTGGGACAACGAATGCTGCTTTGTTGAACTTTACACGCGGGATTTCTAAAGAGTTGGCACAGCATAATATTCGCATTAATGCCATCTCTCCCGGTCTGACTGCAACCGAGCGTGCCGAACAGTTGGCACAGCAAAATGCTCAAGCTCGTGGTGTCAGTGTAGAACAAATCAAAGCAGAATCACTGCAAGCGATTCCATTGGGGAAAATCGTTAAACCAGAAGAAATTGCCGCACTGGCTCTATTTTTGGTTTCCGATCTTGCCTCTTCGATTACTGGTGCAGAGATTCTCGTTGATGGTGGGCAAACCCTTGGCGTGTAAGCAGCACTTTATCTTGTACCATTCGGTGTCTAAATGTAAGGTGAAATACAAATGAAAACGGCGTTGCATAATGGCGGTATGAATTGAGGTAAAACTGGATGGAATGTCCGCGT
>CAZZYE010000046.1:0-18382 GCA_964658145.1 uncultured Stigonema sp. | reverse complement strand
ATTCGCCAACAGAGTCATGATGCTCGCGAACCCAATTTTTTTGTCCAAAGTCCAATCGATAGCCCTAGCCATGTGGTGGGTGTAGCCACCCAGAACTGCAATATGACGGAGCCGACTACCTTGCTCTCCCATCAGGAGTCGGTAAATTATTTCCCGTGTGATCAGTGGCATCAGAACCCTAGCTTCGGCGGGAGCCTCCAGAAGCCTAATGAGCCGTACTACGGCATCCAGCAGAGGCGCATTTAATGGACTCACGTCTATCGCTTTTACATTGGCACGGCTTTGTGGTGAGGGATAGCCTGCCTCGACCATGACTGAACCGGCAAGGATGGGGTCGAGATCGAGGCGAAGGCTAAGGTACGGTTGCTCCTTGGACGCTTCAAGAATTTGGCTTACAATCGGCAGTTCGACCGTAGCAAGCAGATAATGCATAGGGTCGTACTGATAGCGGTCGTTGCCCAGAAGAACTTCTTTACTGCCCTGAGCAATCACACAAAAGGCAGGGACAGAGACACTATGACAGGGTTCCGAACGAAAGGAGGAGCGGTTGAAGTGCAATCCTTTCAGCGGCTCAATCGTCCCATCATGACGGATAACCTGTGCAATACGCTCAGTCAGTTCGTCTCTATTAGCTTGCGCTCTGGAAGCCTCGTATTTTGTCTGCTGCTCCTTCATTAAATCCATAAATCCATATCGAACTTTTCACTCGTTTTGGCAGTGTTCATTTCTAAAGTTGCAGGATTATTCAACAATTTTAGACTATCGTTCTATTGGTTGCCCTTCAAAATTCTTAGAATGAAGCTAAAGCAATGAAAAATGATTCTGGCTTCTTGTAGGGATTATGGATTTTTATTCAAGCAAAAACTCAGTTTTGATTGGACAAGAGATTCGCCTACTGACAACCAAAACGTTCGAGGCTAACCTTGCTTCTTAAAAAATTCCCATCCCTACTAATAGAGCAGGCGATAGGTGTTCAATCGTAGAGATTGAGCTAGCAACCAAAGTGGCATCAAGTGAAGGAATAGCGACGAACAGTACCAGATGCCAAAAGTAAACAAATTAGGAGCATAAATCCATGTATAATGCGAAGGCTTACTCCGCTGCCAGTGCGACATCGCCGCTGGACTCCGACACGATCGCACGGCGCGATCCAACTGAACACGATGTTCAGATCGAAATCCTCTTCTGCGGCATCTGCCACTCCGACCTCCATTCAGTGCGTAACGAGTGGAGCAGCATCATGCCCACTGTCTACCCGATTGTCCCCGGTCATGAGATCGTCGGTCGTGTCACCAAGGTTGGCTCGGCAGTTAACAAGTATAAGCCCGGCGATCTCGCTGAGGTCGGCTGCATGGTCAAGTCAGACGGTACCTGCCCCCATTGCAAAGCTAATCTTGAACAGTTCTGCCCGAACCTGACCCTCACCTTCAACTCCCCGGACAAGCACCTGGGAGGCGTCACCTATGGTGGCTACTCCGACAGCATCGTCGTCGATGAACGCTTTGTTCTGCGCGTCCCTTCCAACCTTGATCTCGCTGGAGCGGCGCCACTCCTCTGTGCCGGGATTACAACCTACTCGCCCATGCGCCACTGGGGCGTCACCAAGGGCAAGAAGGTCGGCGTGGTCGGTCTCGGCGGACTGGGCCATATGGGCGTGAAGTTTGCTCATGCGCTCGGTGCCCACGTCGTTGTCTTCACCACCTCGCCCCATAAGAAGGAGGATGCGCTCCGCCTCGGTGCTGACGAAGTCGTCGTCTCCCGTAATGCCGACGAGATGCAGAAGCATGCTGGCAGCTTCGATTTCATCCTCGACACCGTCTCCGCCAAGCACGACATCAACGCCTATCTCAACCTGCTCCGCCTCGATGGCAACATCACCCTTGTCGGCGCTTCCCCGAACCCCCTGGAAATCTCGGCATTCAGCCTCATCATGGGTCGCCGCAGTCTCTCCGGCTCAAACATCGGCGGCATCGCCGAAACCCAGGAGATGCTCGACTTTTGCGGTGAACATAACATTACCGCAAAAGTCGAAGTCATCCCCATCCAGAAGGTCAACGAAGCCTACGAGCGACTACTCAAGTCCGATGTGAAGTACCGCTTCTGTATCGATATGGCATCCCTTAAATCTGAATAAACTCGGTGGAACCGAGGGAGGAGTAACAATGCAAAAACGAAAACTTGGAAACAGCAACCTGGAAGTATCGGCAATTGGGCTGGGCTGTATGGGTATGAGTTACGCTTACGGCGAAATACCCGACAAAAAAGAAATGATTTCTTTGCTTCGTTCGGCTGTGGATCGCGGTGTTACGTTTTTTGATACCGCCGAAATGTATGGACCTTATACAAATGAAGAACTGCTGGGCTTCGCCTTAGCACCTTATCGTGACCGAGTGGTGATTGCCACTAAATTCGGTATTAAGTTGCAGGATGGAAAACAGGTGCAGGACTGCCGCCCCGAGCAAATTAGGCAATCCGTAGAGGGTTCGCTGAAACGCCTGAACACTGAGATTATAGATTTGTACTATCAGCATCGTGTGGATACCACTGTACCGATTGAGGAAGTAGCGGGCACTATAAAAGATTTGATTCAGGAAGGTAAAATCAAACATTGGGGAATTTCCGAAGCCGGAGTGAAGACAATTCGCCGAGCACATGCCGTACAACCTGTTACTGCTATCCAAAGCGAATATTCTCTTTGGTGGAGACGCCCCGAAGAAGAATTGTTGCCCACACTTGAGGAACTTGGCATCGGCTTTGTGCCGTTCAGCCCTTTAGGTAAGGGTTTTCTCACAGGAAGATTTAATAAAGAATCTAAATTCGACAGTTCAGATTTTCGGAGCATCGTTCCCCGGTTTACTCCCGAGGCACTTGAAGCCAACCAAGCTTTAGTGGATTTACTTAAAAAAGTAGCTGAACAAAAAAAGGCAACACCAGCCCAAATTGCCCTTGCGTGGATACTCGCCCAAAAACGTTGGATTGTGCCCATTCCGGGAACTACGAAACTCAACCGCTTGGAAGAAAACATCGGAGCAGCGAATATTACATTAACCTCTGAAGAATTGAGCGACATTAATTCTGCACTTGAAAGAATCAAAGTAGTGGGTGACCGCTATCCGGAAGAATTGGAAAAAAGAACCGGGCTATAAGGAGATAAAAAGGCAGTTATGAACACAGAAAATCAAAACGCCATTTTCCCAAAAGGCGAAAAAGGTGCGGCAGATTATTTTACGGGAACGGCATGGGTAAATATTTTAGTTCCGCAGGATGAAACGGGGAGTTATTCAGTTGGTGATGTCGTGTTTGAACCCGGTTGCCGAAACAACTGGCATACGCATGCAGCAGGACAAATCCTGCTCGTTACCGATGGCAAAGGCTATTATCAGGAAAGAGGCAAACCTGCAAGGTTACTTACCAAAGGCGATGTGGTCGTTATTCCGTCTCATGTCGAACACTGGCACGGGGCAGCGCAAGATAGTAGTCTCACCCATATTGTTATAACCAATAATGCCGCAGAAGGCGTGGTTAAGTGGTTGGCACCCGTAACCGATGAAGAATATAACAGCATTCAGCCTGCAAACAATTCTCAGTCAGCAAAAGTGAATTTGACCGAAGCTGCAATCAGAAATCATGAGGAGTTATTTCCAAATTATGAGTCAAAACTCCAAAAAACGGACCCTGAGCTAATCGAAGTGTTTGACAACTTTGCTTTTGATGAAGTCATTAGTTACGGAACCTTAGATACCAGAACAAGGGTAATGATGATTCTGGCATCGACCATTGCAAGCCAAGTTTTAAGCGAATTTAAAGTAATGCTTGGCGGCGCTCTTAATGTTGGTGTAACCCCTGTGGAAATTAAGGAGATTGTTTATCAGTCAGTACCATATGTAGGTATTGCAAAAGTCCTGGATTTTATCCACGCCACCAATGAAATATTGCAAAGCAAAGGAATAAAACTACCATTAGAAACTCAGTCCACAACGACACCCGAAACACGATATGAAAAGGGATTGGGAGTGCAAAAGGAAATTTTTGGGGAAATGATTGATAGAATGTATCAAGAATCCCCGGTGAATCAAATTCACATCCAAAAATATTTATCGGCAAATTGTTTTGGTGATTACTACACCAGAAAAGGACTAGATATAAAAACAAGAGAGCTTCTAACGCTTTCTATGCTGATAGCCTTGGGCGGAACTGAACCCCAAATTAAAGGACATATCCAAGGCAATGTGAATGTCGGTAACGATAAAGGAACATTACTGAGCGTCATGACGCAATTGTTGCCTTATGTGGGATATCCAAGGACTTTGAATGCAATAAGATGCCTAAATGAGGTAATTCCGGAGAATTAGCTAACCAGAGAAATAAGGTATCGTAATTAAAATTTAAACAAACAAAAAACGAAAATTATGCCTCTGCTGTTCTCGATTTAACCGTTGAACATGGACCTATTAGGCGATGTCTGGCGACAAGCCGCTGACGCGTCTACTCAAACTTTGCTCGGTTCTACACAATCGTGAAAGGCTTGGTAATTGGTAGTTTCAGGGATTGGTTATATGTTGACACAATGAAATAGAGCTTCTCTAACCTTAAGAGTTTCTCTTCTCTTCTTTTCTTTTTCTTTCTCGCTAATTTGAAGGAATTATCACTCTTGTCGATCGCCCCACATAAAACTTTGGAGTCAGGCGATCGCTCATAATACAATACGGTTCAGTTAAGAGAATTTGCCAACCGTCAACCTGTGTAGAGACGCGACGCCAGTCGCCTACGGCGGGAAACCCGCCTGCAGCGCTGGCTCAACTTTCGCGTTTCTACAAGCCTGAAATTCCTACCATGAGCGCCCTAACTGAACCGTATTAGCTCATAATATGAAAATAAGCTCAAGGAGCGCAACACCAATGGAAATGACCCTGAATGTACCTCCTGCTGTAGGTTTCTGTACGTGATGCAATTAATATGCAACGTGAGGCAATGCTGGAAGAAGAGAAACTACATGGGTGTTGCTGATGTCGCGCTACAGAGTAAGCAAAAAACGCCTCTACCACAAAAAGCAAATATTGCTGTTGCATCTCCATCCGTCGAAGCTGTGACAGTTAATGTGACTATGCCTGAAACTGTCAAAGAAACTTACTTAGAAGTACGAGATATCGCGACGGATGAAGGTAATTATGATTTAGTCATTGACTATACTCAAGAACCTGTACCTCCACTGTCACAAGAGAACACTGCTTGGGTTGATGAGGTTTTGAAAGAAAAGGGATTGAGGTAGCAGCGATCGCGCTTTGTATCAAATACTCAGTTGTACTTCTGTCTCCTCTTCTTTAAAGGAGATTACAAGATTTCATCAACCAAAACAGTACCACCTTCACAGAAATCTATGCTGAGGTGATAATCCTCAAGTAGTGCCGTTCCGATCAAGGGACGACGACCCATCGCCAGCACCACAACATCACGCTCAACACCGTTCCATATAATTCTTATGGCATAAGCATTTGTCGCCACCTTGGAGTTATCGGCAAGATTTGCTTGAATCTTAGCAATGTAGGGCAAGCCAAGTTCTGCAACAATGTTGGGTGGTAAGGTGAGGAAACCTTCAAAACCTGTATCGACAACGAACTCGATTTCTAAATCTGAATTTCCTTCTGAAAAAACAAGAACACTCATTCTTGGCTGAAGTCCAATCACCATTCCGTGTATCACTGTGTAGTCCTAACTAATGAACCACCAACAGCATACACGGCATCATAGCCAATTCTTTCTGCCCAAATTGCCGCATCAGCCTGTTTAGCTTGCAAACGACGGCTTGTTACTAGCAGATCGTCGCCTATCTCATATTCACCTGTTTCAACATTAATGGAGATCAGTTTACCAATATTCTCTGTTGTCTCAACTTGGAGACGAATATTCTTCTCGTATAGTTCTTTACCACGTCGGATAATTTCTTCGTCACTTAGTTTAGGGTAAGGCATATACACAACCTCTCAGGTAAGTCAGAACTTTATCAGCATCTCTAATGGTGATAATAGGCAATTCTATGTTAGCAGGTAATCTCAACTGTAAACTGTTGCAAGGAGGATTAGTTGGTTCCATGTCAATCAGTCTCCATCTGCCAGTTCACAGCGGGGATTATCTCGGTATTTAAAGAGAAAATCTTCTTCAGTGAGGGTTTTTGGGAAGATATACGAGATACTTAATAAACAAGCTGAACTTAATGTGCAGAAACATTATGAAAAAGCCGAAAGTAAAATACAAGAAGCTGTTGATACAGCAGTTGAGTCGATCCGAGAAGAAGTTGAACAAGTGCTTTCAGGAAATTTAGTCCAGACCTTTGTAGCTTGTCTAGAAAAAAGCCAAAACGTGTCTGGTCAGGATGTGGATTTTAGTATGGATGTAGAGCGGATTAAAGGTCAAGTTACTTGGCTAAAAAACATTGGTGAGACAGCAGGAGTCCAGTTGAGCCATTTTGCAACTAGGAGTTTTGCCCATACGGCTGGACAAGGTTTTCTCCGCTCTATAGATGTAGCAGGAAGTGGTCTACATCAGGGTGTTTTAGCTGTAGTAAAATTTGTCGGCTTTAAGTTTAAACCTTGGCAAGCAGTTGGTATTGCTAAAAACATCGGTAACGCAGCCAAGTTTCTTGGACCTGCTGTGGCGCTGATTGCAGTTGGAGTAGATATCCATGCAAGCATACAGGAAAAGCAGCGAGAGAAGCAAATGGCTGATGTTCGTCGTGATATTACCAGCCAGTTTCAAGCAATTGCCAAAGACGAGCGAAAATCAAATGGAATTACAATTACGGGAAGTTGAATCACAGGTTTACAACGAGATTGAAAAGCAAATTGCAGCGGCTCGTCAGCAGGAAGAAAATGCGATCGCTGCTTCAAATACTTGGGTCAAACAACTTGCAGAAATTCGCTCATATTTTGATTTTATTCTCCGTTATATAACGAAGGCGACGGAAAATACCCTAATTTGAAGGAATTATCACTCTTGTCGATCGCCCCACATAAAACTTTGGAGTCAGGCGATCGCTGATAATATGAAAATAAGCTATTATGAGCGAAACATCAATGGAAACTCTGACCCTGAATGTACCTCCTGCTGTAGGTTTCTCAGACGAGCAGTTTTATCAGCTATGTGTAGTTAATGAAGAATGGCGGTTAGAACTTACTGCATCGGGAGAACTGATAATCATGTCGCCAACTGGTGGAGAAAGTGGGATCAGCAATTCTGGTTTGACGGCTAAACTTTACAATTGGAATGAGCAAGCCAAGCTAGGAAAAGTCTTTGACTCTTCCACTGTCTTCAGATTGCCCAATAGCTCCAAACGTAGCCCGGATGCTTCCTGGGTGATACTACAACGATGGGAAGCTTTATCTCGTGACGAAAGGAGGCGCTTCCCTCCACTGTGTCCAGACTTCGTGATCGAACTGCGCTCTGAAACTGATTCTCTAGAGAAATTGCGCTTAAAAATGCGAGAGTACCGGGATAATGGCGCTCGTTTAGGTTGGCTGATTGACCCCCAAACGCCTTTAGTTGAAATCTACCGACCTTCAACTACTGATGTAGAAACTATCAATTTCTCTTTTGACCAACCGCCCACACTTTCTGGCGAAGACGTACTACCTGGGTTTGTCCTCGATTTGACTTTGATCCTGAATCCTTGAACTTTGCGCATCAACTGGGAATACCTCTCCATCGGCTGTAATCAAATCGATTTCAAAAAATAGCTCACCAATGTCTCCGAATTTACCCGCAATCATATCATGCCGCAGGCTCCAGTTTCATTGATCTGGAAAATTACAAGCTTGCCTGAAGTATACTTCTGACGAGCTTTTTGAGCGGCTACATCTTCATCAGGATCAATGAAATAGTCACCACTATTTGGCTCAATAATTATAAACCAGTTGTAATGGTCGGCTATTAACTCCGAAGCGGACTTGTTCAAAAACTGGGCGACAACGTTGATAACGTTCTTCTCGTTCAGCTTTGCGTCTTGCCAGTTCTTCCTGTGGTATCGTGTGTTCTGGGAATATTCTGCCTCGACGTATCGGGCGCTGGGCGGGTTGCTGGGTCATAGCAATTAGCGTAAAAGTTACCCCTTTAGGAGGAAGTTAGAGCGTGTTTTTTTAGTTCGTCGAGAGAAACGACTTCCAAAGCTCTGGGATGGGTGGCGGATAAGATGACTGGTGGAGCGACGCCAGCATCGAGAGCTTCTTGCCAGCGAGAAGCACACAAACACCAGCGATCGCCTGCTTTCAAACCAGGAAATTGAAATTCTGGATGTGGAGTGCTCAGATCGTTCCCCCTTAATTTGGTGAACTCTAAGAATTCTGCTGTCATCTCGGCGCAAATAACGTGCGACCCAAAATCTTGACCACCTGTGCGACAAAACCCGTCGCGATAATACCCAGTCATGGGATTCGTGCAGCAACCCTCTAGTTGTCCGCCTAGTACATTGTTGGCTTCTGTCATAATCAATTCCTTTCTTGTGACTTTTTTAGCTCAAGGGTGGATTGACCCAATCTTCGGTGTTTTTGAGAGCTTTTGCACTCTTCAACTTTAACACCATCAATACTTATTATTTATATTGATATTTTTATTTAAGATATAGCTTAAAATGTTTGTGTCCAACAAATAACCCACTATTTCATCTTCCTTCTACCGCTTCATCAAATATTTTTATCTGTTCCTGTGTTAAGTCATTTAAGGTACCTGAAACTGCCTCTAAAGTCAATATTTTCTTGATTCTCAGTGTTAATTCATAATCAGGGATAGCTCTAAATTCTTCAGGTGAAAAATTACCAAAAAGACTGACTAGCTGTTCAATCATTTCTTGTTTTTTTAAACTAACCATGTAAAAACTACTGCCTTTAAATAAATTATCTACGATTAGTGAGATGCTGTTTGTGAGTTCTTGAGTATGGTTAGAGACTTCTTGCATAAATTTATCCTCAGTTTTGAAAATAGTAGGTATTTATCTATTTTAGGCGAAAGCTGGATTAGTACATCGAGATGCCCATCGTGGTAATATCATAGTGACGCTAAGTAAAGATCCGCAAAATTTTCTACCAATTTATTCTAAAATTGACTAAAAAATCCTCTACTCTATAGCTAGAGTAGAGGATTAATAGTTACAGTTTCGCTATTAAACATAGCTTTTTTAGTAGAGATAAAGCCTGTATCCCCTAGTCACGAACGATTTCGTGGCTTATATGTATTTCAACTTAAATGCCAGGAACCAGACTTGAACTGGTGACACATGGATTTTCAGTCCATTGCTCTACCAACTGAGCTATCCCGGCGATGTCGTTTATGTCCTACGAATATTAAGTGTAGCAAACCTGAAATCATTTGGCAAGTCATTTCCGAAAAAAAATTATGCGGTTCGCTTTTTGAAGAAGACACCTTTGCAGGGGCAGGAAGATCGCGCCCACAGCACACCCATCAAGTTACCGCAATATCGTGGAATTAGGCTGCTAAGTATAATACCAGCAATCTGCCAACTATCCCCGATGCGGAGCGCAGATCGCATATAGTGCAAGTTATTAGCAGTGTTGAGTGCGAACCTGATTCTGTAGCAATCATTAAAAATGTCAAGTTTTGCTTTAAGTCAGGGTAAAGGGTAAGGGTAAGTCAGCAACCTGATATCTTGCACCATTCGATAGTTCGTGTAGGGTGGGCACTGCCCACCAACGTAAAAATAGGCCCACCAGGTCAATGGTGGGCAATGCCCACCCTACAAAAATAGCGTTATTGCAAGGAGTGCAAGATGTGAGCAAGACTACTCCTTACCCTTACCCCGGAAGATGAGGTTACATAAATTTCTTGACACTAGGGGCTAATAATGATTATTCTTATCACTATTTCTAGAATTTACTCACAAAACCCGGAAAATTGACGCACCATCAACCACGGGAAAACAAAAAGGATTTGTTCTCTACATAAATGCATCATAACGATTATCATTATCTTATGACCAAGAACGGGGTGCTCCCTGTCGAAGTGCTTCGTTAAGCGCGTACTTTCTCCACACCCAACTCGGTTCGTAGCGAACGAATGCGCCACGCGAGAGAACAAAGAAATATTTGTTTCGAGTTGGCGTGCGGTAATGAAACAAGATCGTCTGTAGAACTTGCGCTCTAGTTCATCTATGAGGTTAAGAGCACCCCGCACTCCGCACTCCGCACTTCTTTGTTTGACTATACCAATCATTACTTATGGTCCCGAACCAAATGCGGTCATTGCACAAATTCGCTCTCTAGATATTCCCACCTGCACTGGTTGCTGGGATGAAGATATTGTGGAAGGTCTGAATGCTTGTGATTGCAGTTATCCCTCGTTATTGGCAGAAAAAAGAGGTATCCTGGCTCACCAGTGGACTAATAAGGAAATTAACCCAGAAAACCGCGAATTCTTAGCCAAGTTACCTCACAGTTTCAAAGAGGGAAATTTGGCTTTTGTTCACGGTAGTCCTCACAGCAACCATGAGTACCTATTGCCAGAACTTGACGCTTTTGTAGCGCTAGAACGGGTACTTTCCTTAGATGCTGATGTGTTGTTTTGTGGTCATACTCATGTGCCTTATGTACGTACATTGGATGCAGGTAGCTTACAAGTTTGTGTCAAAGGGGAAGGTCCAGAAGAACAGATAAGGAGTTTCACCGCTTCCCTGAAGCGGATTATAAATGTGGGTTCTGTGGGAGAACCACGGCATGGGCGACCAAATGCCACTTATGTAATTTATGATACTGAAACTCACGAAGTGACGCTACGGGAAGTGCTCTATAACTACCAGAAAACCTGTGCAGCGATTATCGAACATGGCTTACCTGCCATTTTTGCTTGGCGTTTGGCGCTGGAGTGGGCAATGTGGGGCGGACTCCAGGATCAGCAACTTATACCCTCTACAACCCAAGCCTAACAAGCGTGGAATTCAGAACTGTGCGCTACGGGGTAAATAAGGGTTTTGGCGTCAACAAAACTAAGGCTTCAAATTAGAAGATTCTAACAATCAGATACCTGATTGGGCGAACGAGATTCAGTCGGCATATCCTCAATCCCGGCTTTGCCACTCGCAAACAGTAGATTTACGGGGATTGCAGTTAGTGGGTGAAAGGGTGTTGATTGTGGGTGGCGGGTTGACGAGTGGACATTTGGCAGTAGGTGCGCTTTCTCGTGGTGCAAAAGTTCATCTAATTGATCCGGCATCAGTTGCTTGCGTTTACCCCTGACCATTACGAAAGTGACGCAGCATTAAAACAGATAACTTTTGCGGATGTAATCCTGCTGAATAAAACTGACCTCGTTACCAAAAAAAAGCTGGAAGAATTAGAAGCTTATATCCAGGATGTTAAGGCGTATGCGAGAATTCTACACACTAGATATGGTGAAGTAGCTTTGCCATTAATTTTAGATGTGGGTTTGACTCCAATAGATGAGTATACATCCGAAATGTCAGAAGATACCCACGAGCACGATCATCACGACCACGAACACGATCGTGGACATGACCACGACCACGAACATCATCATCATGGGCATCACTCCAATCATTTAGAAAATGATGGATTTGTTTCTATGTCTTTTCAAAGCGATCGCCCCTTTAATCTCCATAAATTTCAAGCATTTCTCTCCGAACAATTGCCACAAAATGTTTTTCGTGCTAAAGGTCTCCTTTGGTTCACTGATAGTCCCTTGCGGCATATTTTTCAACTCAGTGGTCCGCGTTATGAATTAGATGCCGATGAATGGAAAACTCCGCCTAAGAATCAATTGGTTTTGATTGGAAGACATTTAGATACCAGTAAAATTCACTCCCTACTTAACGAATGTTTGGTATGATTAAGAAGTATAATGCACTAAAAGCAGCAGTTGAAAAAGCTGGTTTGGATGTGGAAGTGAGAACTTCTGGTTGTTTGGAAGTTTGTAAATTAGGTCCAGTGGTATTTTATTCAGAGGATAGAACTTGGTACACTGGCGTCAAACCAGAGGTAGCTGAGACTATTGTCAATCAACATTTGGTCGCCGGAGTGTCAGCGTTAGGGAGGCACGAGCGTCATTATCAATTACGAATTATTATGACAGGTACAAGACTTACCACAGATAAAATCTTAATGTTTTTGTGCCAGATGGTCTTAATTACTGTTTTGGTTGTTGCCTGTCATAGCACAAAAAATATAAGTAGTGATAGTCAATCAACTCCTGGCACATTGACTCAATCTAACACTAAATTGCCCGTTGGTTGCGTTGAAAATTATAATCCTCAAACTGATTATTTTGCTGACAAAATTTCTATCAATCACGCTCAGGGATTTGTAGTAGAATCTCATCAAAACTACAAACTTGTCACGGTAAAAAATCCTTGGCATTCTGCCAAGACAAAATTCCAATATGTTTTAGTTCAATGTGGCACTCCTGTACCAGAAGGATTTCAGAAAAATCAGGTGATTCAAGTGCCTGTGAATAAAGTTGTATCTCTTTCTACTACTCATTTACCTCATTTAGATAAATTAGGATTGGTAGATAAACTTGTTGCAGTTAGCAATATCAAGCAAGTAAATACCAGCAGCGTTGTTGAAAAAATAAAAGCTGGGAAAGTAGCAGAAGTGGGAAATGGTGCTAGTGTGAATGTTGAGCGAATATTAGAATTAGAACCTGATTTGGTAACGACTTTTGGCACTGGAAATTCACAGACAGATAATTATCCTAAACTGTTAGAAGCTGGGTTAAAGGTAGCTGTCAATGCTGAGTATATGGAAACTTCACCTCTAGGAAGAGCAGAATGGCTAAAGTTTACAGCTTTGTTTTTTAACAAAGAGGCACTTGCTGAAAAAGTGTTTGGGGATATTGAAAAAAAATATCAAGCAGTAGCATCAAGAGCAAGGGCTGTCAAAAATAATCCTACTGTGTTCACAGGTTTTAACTTTAAAGGCACTTGGTATACGCCAACAGGTAACAGTTACGTTGCTAAATATCTGGCTGACGCGGGAGCAAAGTATCTCTGGAATAATTATAAATCATCTGGTAATCTGACTCTTTCCTTTGAAACCGTTTTTGAACACGCTGCAACTGCTGATTACTGGGTTAATCTGAGTCAGAATTGGCTTTCTTTGCAGCAGATAGTTGCTGAAGATAACCGTTATGCTGATTTCAAAGCTGTGAAAAACCGTCAGGTTTTTAATAATAATGCTCGTGTAAATGAAGCTGGTGGTAATGATTACTGGGAAGGTGGGATTAGCAACCCGGATTTAGTGTTATCTGATTTGATTAAGATTTTTCATCCAGAATTATTACCTGAGCATAAGTTTGTCTATTACCGTCAGATTAATTAAATGCATTATTTAGATAAACGTTGGCGCAATTCTCGTATGGCGATTCCAGTCCCACGCTGACTTGCAGCTTCTAGACATTGAGCGACTATTGTCTGCAAGTCAACAAGAGGAAAATAACGACTGGTGGTTTGCAGTTGGTATTCGTTTTCCTGTAATCTATAGATGGCTAGTTGATTTCTTTTCAGTAACCAGACCTCTGGTACTCGATATGGCAAGTAATCGCTGGCATCAGTGTAGGTAGTTACGTCAATTTCGATCGCCAAATCCGGCGATGGATCAGTACCCCATTCTAATCTGTCTCGCCCGACAACTGCTTGCCAGTTGTCAATGTAAAAGCAATAATCTGGCTCAATCCCCCCTTCTTCAGGCAATTCCATTGTAATGGGCGTAAAAGCTTCATAGTTGCGATTCTCTTGATCGAGTAAAGCAGTGACTATGTTAGCAGCCAAATGGGCATCTCGCCCGTGTTTGGGGAGAGGAGACATCAGCAGAATTTCTCCGAAACGGTACTTAATGCGGGGAATGGATGAATCCCCCCGGCTTGAGCATAACACCCGATAGTCTTGCCAAGAACCTAGCATTCGCACAACTGTTCCAGGTGGTAGCTGAATTTTTTCAGGGGAAATGAGAGCAAACATGGGAATGACTCCAGAAAAATGCATTTTCCCCTCTTCTTGTACTTTGCCCTAGAAGAGGGGGAGTCTTACTCTTGTTCTATTTTAAGGTTACTAGAAGCCAGTTATATCAAATCCGCTTGTATCGGAATTATTCCTCTTTCTTCTTTCTCTGCGCCCTCGGCACGGCAGTCGCCTAGGTCGGGCTAACCCTCCTCATGCGCGCTGCCTTGTCTCTGTGGTTTTTTTATCAACAGTTCGGGAGCAAGGAGAAGTTAAAAGCCCAGATAGGAACGTCAAGCTGGCAGAATGTACTGTGATTGACGATGTCGTTGTACCCCCAGAGTATGAACGCTACGCGATCATCAGTTGGATCGCGTCTTCCGCGCAGTTGTAGCTCTCGATAGTTCCCAAGGTAAGCCTGGGAACGAGAATCAAAAAATTGAAGAACATCTATTCTTAATAATAACGATTATCATTATATAAAAAGCGAGGGATTTTGGGTATGGCTAATACTGTGACAACAGACGTAGTTCCTGTAACCAAGATTGTCCATGAAGAGTTTGTCAAATCGTACCAAACGTACCTTAAGCGTGGCAAGTGCAGCCCGTATGTCCGCAGCCTTCTCCATTAGAGTGATGATTGGCGCAGGCTTCACCGCAGTAAGGCTTACCATCTTTCATGACAGCATCAGATAGCGAAACAACGCACAGACAAGATTCACAGGCACATTTCATTTGATTTACGGTAGTCATAGGTTTGCTCTTATCAGTTCTAGGCTCATCCTAACATATGAATACATGTTCATCTGTTAGTTAAAATAATCTTCATATTTGTTGGAGTGTTCTAGAACAGGGGTTTCCCGACAATTGCTGGAAAATAATCATCAAAAAACCGAAATAGACACTAATTCTATCCGTAAAATCGCTTGGGTGTCGCTTTTAGATTATGATTATGATTATGAAACAGTGACGACGGTTTCAGACATCACACAATTTCACATCCCCGTTTACCGACTGGCTTTGACCACACCCAAGGAGCAACTCTTGCAGCGTTGACATTTGGTGTAGCACTTGTTGCCCAGCCTGCTCAAAAAGCTTCTGCCCAATCCGTACTCTCTGGTTCTGGTTCGACTGCGGTCGAACCTCTGATTGACAACTGGTTCACAAACCGTGGCGCTAGCTATGACGCAAATGATGACGATGAGGGTCGCGATCGGTTCAATGAAGGATTGACCGACTTTGTGTCCACCGACTTTTTCCTTCCCAATGTTCCTGGGCAAGTGGTTACCAACCCTATCGATAGTACGATCGCATTACCTTACAACGTACCTGGACTCCCAAATCTGAGGCTTAATAAGGAGCAGGCTTGTGGCATCATCAACGGTACCATCACCAAGTGGAGCGAGGTGGGCGGTCCCGACCTGCTTGTCAGACGCGTTTTCCGTTCTGACGTCAGCAGTGATACTGCTGCTTTCAACAATGGATTCGTTCAGCCTGTCTGTGGATTCCCCATATCGACTCCAGACGGGGCAATTACTGTCCCTAACCCAAGCGATAATGATATTGCCGCCTCAACCAACCCCGATGTAGTCACAGCAGTTGCGTCGAATCCGGGAGCAATCGGCTATATTGAAGAGTTTGTAGCGCGTTCGGCTGGGTTCAATGAGAGCTCCTTTGCCTTCTTCTCAGACCGGGCGTCGGACTTCCCTGATGGGTTCCGCGTTGCCGGTCCGAACTACGTTGTCTTCCGTGGTTCCTATGACACTGAGGAGAAAGCTACTGCTGCTAGGGATCTGTGCAGGTACATCGCAACTGATGGTAGTAGTGAAGCAGTACAACAGTTGGGTTATGCGGCTCCGTCAAACCCCAGACCTGCCTCTGATTGTGATGCTATCACTGGTCCTGCTGGTGAACAGTAAGCAGAAGCCACCTGTTAAAGCATAGAAGACCTATACTGATGTAGCAATCTAAGTCAGCCTACATCCAATACGGTTCGGATAAGACTTGATCCCCCCAACCCCCCTTAAAAAAGGGGGGCTAATTTCCCCCCTTGTTAAGGGGGGTTAGGGGGGATCTTTCAAGGATGAACATGGTTAACCGAACCGTATTGAGCCTACATCAGTATAAGTATTGTATTGCTGATTGAGATTGGAACAGCCAGTTTTAATCACCGATTCTTTTGGGATTTTAACTGGCTCATAAGCCTAGCTGAACGATGAGCCATTTCTGGTCTGGTTAAAATCCCTTGTGTAGGACTAAACAATAGTGCCAGGAAAAATAGTACGGTAACAACTAAAACAATCGCTGCACCTGATGGCACATTTAAATAGTAGCTAATATACATCCCAGCGACACTGCTAATAACACCAATTACTGCACCTAATTCCATCATTTGGTGCAACTCTTTAACTAATAAATAAGCCGTAATTCCTGGACCAATTAGCAGCGAAACAACTAATACCACACCCACGGCTTGCATACTGGCAATAATCGTTAGGGTAATAGCAGCAGTTAAGCCAAAATGAATCAAATTAATTGGTAATCCGCTTGCTTGAGCGCCAAGTGGATCAAACGTATAAAACAGCAATTCTTTGTAAACTAACTTAACTAAAAGTAATACAGCAACTGTGATAATTAAAGTCCGCCTCACATCATCTGTGGTGACGTCCAAGATGTCACCAAACAAAAAGTGATGCAGGTCTAATTTGCTTTTCAGCAAGGTGATAAGCGTTATACCCAAAGCTAAAAAGCCCGAAAAAACTAACGCCATCGCCACATCGACTTTGATACGAGATTGGGATTGAATCCAGGCGATGACAAAGGTGCTGAGAGTTCCAGATATAAAAGCACCTAAGAAAATATCGACACCTAAGAAAAAAGCGATCGCCAGTCCCGGTAAAACCGCATGAGCAATCACATCTCCCAGCAATCCCATGCGTTGAACAATGAGGTACGTACCTACAACAGCGCAAAGAATACCCAGCAGAATTGCTGTAGCAAGCGCCCCGCGCATCAACTCAAAACTTAGTGGTTCTAGAAGGAAATTTAACATCAAAAAAATCTCCTTTTCTTTTGCCTTATTTGTTCCTTATTCCTTATTACCTATGCCCCATGCCCCATTTATAAAAATAGTACACTATCTCCATAAGCACGTTGAATATTATCTGCTGTCATCACTTCTTTCAGCGAACCATTAGCAATTATCTGTTTGTTTAACAATAGTAACTGGTCACATTTTGTCAAGCATTTTCCGAGATCGTGAGTGACTAACAGCAAAATTTTGCCCTGAGATTTCAGTTCTTCAAACACTTCAAACATGATGCCTTCTGTCTTTTTGTCAACTCCGACAAACGGCTCATCAAAAAATAATAATTCAGCTTGTTGTGCTAAAGCTCGTGCTAAAAATACTCGCTGCTGCTGTCCTCCTGATAATTCTTCAATCTGACGCGATCGCAACTCTAACATCCCCACTCTAACTAAGGCATCTTTAACGATTTCTTGAGATTGCCGATTTGGTTGGCGAAACCAGCCTGTATGCACAGTCCGCGCCATCATCACCACATTCCAAACAGTAATCGGATAATCCCAATCAATCTGCGATCACTGTAGTACGTAAGCAACGGAACTTAATTGCTGTTTCAAAGAGCGATCGCGAAACTTCACAACTCCACTCGCCGTGGGAACTAAGCCTAAAATCGCCTTCACCATCGTGCTTTTACCTGCGCCATTTGGATCAATGACACCAACGATTTGCCCTGGTAAAGTACGGAAACTGACATCCTCAACCGCCGTTACTCCCCGGTAATTTACAGCTAAATTTTTAACTTCTAACATAAATAAATTTACAAATTGTATGATAATGATAATCATTTTATAATACAGATTGGATTAACAATGTTACAATTCCATATCAAAAGCATAGCGGCTGTTGCTTTCACCTTGGGGTTAATTGGGTGTAGTTCTGTATCGCAAACCTCTCAACCGACTGCCACACCTGCTGAGAAAGATGCGTCTGTTTCCCAAACTGGCACTTCACCCACGCCATCTGCAGGTGGCAAAGGTTCCTTAGTCTTAGCCACCAACACAGTTACTTGTGGCTTAACCCAGGAAATCGCTGGCGATACCATTGATCTTAAATGCTTAATCGCTCCCGGCTCAGATCCGCACGTATACCAACCTAAGCCAGAGGATAGCAAGGCAATTGAGCAAGCTAAGTTAATTCTCAACGGTGGCTACAATTTTGAACCGGGTTTGATCAAACTTATTAAAGCCACCTCAAATTCTGCTCCCAAAGTGGCTGTAGATGAAGTTGCAGTACCCAAACCCCAACAGTTTGAAGAAGATGGTAAAACTGTTACCGACCCTCATGTTTGGCATAATCAGGACTTACGCAACTGGCATAAGGCGATCGCCACATTTAGTACATAAGTAT
>CAZZYE010000045.1:0-18495 GCA_964658145.1 uncultured Stigonema sp. | reverse complement strand
GTGAAACCACTTTTAGGTTTAGTACTGTTTAGCTTTATAGTCACCTCCTCACCTGCTTTGGCGCAAGATCAATCTCTTAAGGTTATTTTTCCCCTGACAAACTACAAAACGACTTCGGAAAAAATCTTTTTTCTTGGTACAGCACCTACCTCTGGAGAGGTTCTGATCAATGGTAAGCCAATTACCCGCAGCAAGGCAGGTCATTTTGCGCCAAGTATCCCGTTGCAGTTAGGAGAGAATCTCTTTACTGTCCAGTACCAAAATCAAGAACTTCAGATTAAAGTGACAAGGCTTTCCACTCAACCTGAAGTTCCACTGGGTTGGATTGCTAAAGACTCTCTCACTCCTGCAACAGACATTGCCAGACTTCCAGGGGAACTTATTTGTTTTAGCGCGTTAGCAACCCCTAATGCTAGTGTATCTGTAAAGCTAGGTAATCAAACTATTTCTCTTTTGCCCCAATCACAACAGGCGCAACTACCTGCCAACTCTGCCGCCCTAACGGGGAGAAATCAACCCTCTATCCAATCTAGTTTAGGTAAGTATGAGGGTTGTACTACAGCTCAACAGCTTGGTTCCGTACTTTATGGCAACATCATCTCTGGTGCTGTCGTCCCTGACTACGGCAAAGATGTAGATTTGGGTAAACCGGAATTCCAATTAACGCGCAATGGTCAGACGATAACTCAGCCCGGAGTTGGCAAAGTTCAAATCCTCTCAAGATCGCAGTTGCAAGTTGCTGAGGTAACAGTAGACTCCGGTGTGGCGCGCACTGGTCCCAGTACAGATTATTCTAGACTCACACCCCTCCCGAAAGGAACACGGGCAGCAGTCACAGGTAGGGAAGGAGAATGGTTACGCTTAGATTATGGCGGTTGGATCAATAGTAAAGAAACGCGCATTGTACTAGGAGCAATCCCCCCACGTACAGTTATCCGCTCTGTTGGATCTCGGCACAACAAGAATGCTACGGAAATCATTTTCCCGCTGCAAGTTCCTGTCCCTGTGAGTGTGCAACAAGGCGATCGCACCTTCACCCTCACTCTCTACAACACGACTGCCCAAACAGACATTATTCCCTTTGGTGATGACCCCATAATTTATCGTCTAGATTGGCAGCAGGTGGCTCCTGAACAGGTGAGATATACTTTCTATCTCAAAAAAGACCAACAGTGGGGATATAAGCTGAGATACGATGGGACAAGCTTAATTTTGTCTTTGCGTCACCCTCCTGCAAGTGGAGGGGACACAAAACCTTTATCTGGGATCAAGATATTACTAGACCCAGGACATGGCGGCGCTGAATCTGGTGCATCCGGACCAAACGGCTATCTGGAAAAAGATGTCAATTTGGTGGTATCTAAGTTAGTGCGGGACGAGTTGGTGAAGCGAGGGGCAACGGTAGTGATGACGCGTGAAGATGATGTGGAGGTGCCATTAGGCGATCGCGTGGCGATGATTAATAATCAAGTTCCAGCAATTTCGCTGTCCATACATCACAACTCTCTGCCTGATGATGGCGATGCGCAAAACATCAAAGGTTTTGCATCTTTTTGGTATCATCCCCAAGCCCACAGCCTAGCATTATTTTTGCATGATTATATAGTCAAAAAACTCCAAAGACCTGACTATGGTGTCTTTTGGGATAACTTAGCGTTGACACGTCCGGAAATCGCACCATCAGTACTACTGGAGGTGGGTTTTATGAGTAATCCTGATGAATTTGAGGTGGTGACGAATCCCCAAGAACAGAAGAAGGAAGCTGAGGCGATCGCTGATGGGATTGTGGAGTGGTTTAAAAGCGAATTTCATTCAGTTACACCACCATATAACCGTACAGGCGGGGTCTCCCCGCCCTGACAATGTGGCACGGGTTCAATAGACAGTTCGCGAAAATGATTGTAGAGACGTAGCACTGCTACGTCTCTACAAGGGTTTCAGACAACGAATAATTAATTTCTGGAGATGTCTAATTGAAAACTGCTAATCATTAAGCAAGTTAAAAGTGAATTAATCGCAATTAGTAACTAGTTTGATTGTTGCTGTACGAGCGTAACTTTATGCTGGGACAAACTACCATACGGATGCAATAGAAGCAACCGTTTTCGGTTACATGAAGTTAGTTCTAGGTTTTTCTTGGTCTATCAGGATTTACCCTCGAACTTTACAGCTTCTTTAAGAAATGTTTCGCATTTCTACATGTTAACTTCACAATAGCTGTTTTAAATCATTATGAATATATGTATATTAAGTTCTGTGGGGAAAATAATCTAATGTGTATAGCAACAATTATAACCCAGGACTATCCAATGCTAGAAAATTTCAGGACTCTGTAGTCTACTACACCATGTAATGTAACAGAATGGAAGTATAAAATAGGTGGAAAAGTAATTGTGGAATGTTATCATTGCAGTGCATCGATAAAATGTCAATAAAAACAATAGACTTCATACATAGGCAAAACGGTGTTGCTGATTTACGGTATGAAAAGCTTACGCCAAGATGAGGGCAGCGCAGGCTCCCCAACGTCCTGCCCTTGTATTGGGGTCTTGACTTGAGACTCAAAGAAAACTTCATTCCTAAATGATGCAACGCTGATTATTAATTGGGTTAAACCGGTAGGGTTGGTTTGATCGACCGATGGATTTCTTGATAGCTTTATACTTGAAGTTACGTAACTCAAAGAGCTAGAAACCTTTGTCAGGTCAAAAAAAACGAAATCTGCTCGGAACTGCAGTGAATCAAGGGGCAACAGTATTTTTAGCGATTGTTTTAGAAGGATTAAGAGTGCAGACATCAAAAGTTTGCGGCTTTAAGGCATAATGTGACTTGACTACATCAGCAAACCTTTGTCACTCAAAGGTTTAAACTTCTGCTGCATTACCGGAAATTAAATTCAGCAGCGCCCTAAGTGTAGATGATTTAGCTGGGCACTAAAAACACCTTACATTCTTAGGAACACTTTTTTTGGTAGTGGTATGAGACAAGTTAATTTACTGAATTTGACCATCCATGACATCACATTGGTCGAGTTGTTAGAAAAGCTACGAAGGGGTGGGGTTGTCTTTACCCCTAATGTGGATCATGTGATGAAATTGCAGAGAAATCAAGATTTTTACCATGTCTACCAAGAAGCGGACTACAAAGTTTGCGATAGCAAAGTATTGATGTATGTATCAACTTTTTTGGGGACACCTATACAGGAGAAAATTTCTGGCTCAGATCTGTTTCCGGCTTTTTACACTCATTACCAGCATGATGAAAACATTAAAATCTTTTTGCTGGGTGGGGAAGAGGAAGTAGTTAAGACAGCTCAGCGGAAAATTAATTCCAAGATCGGTAGAAATATCATTGTAGCAGCATATTCGCCCTCCTTTGGCTTTGAAAAGAAAGAGGATGAGTGTCAAAAAATTATTAAGATCGTTAACTCTTCTGGTGCTACAGTTCTAGCAATTGGTGTAGGTGCTCCCAAACAGGAAATGTGGATTGCAAAGTATAGAAACCAGTTAAAGAATATCAAGATATTCCTGGCTATTGGTGCGACAATTAACTTTGAGGCAGATCATATCAAACGTTCGCCAAAGTGGATGAGTGAGGTTGGTCTTGAGTGGCTCTACAGGCTTTTAAGTGAACCTAAGCGGCTTTGGAAGAGGTATCTGTTGGATGCTATCCCGTTCTTCTGCTTAATTTTTCAACAACGGTTTCAGCTTTACGAAAACCCCTGGACAACAGTTAGTCGCCGTGAGGTCACTAGCCTCAGGTCTTTGATAAAGAGTATGAGGAAAATGTAGAAATTATCCTCTGACAAATCTATTTTCGACTTCAAATAAGCATTCTACCACTAGGCAACTTGTATGGATACTAAAGGCAATTCCGAAGATATAGATATTCAAAAATATTGGCTAGTTCTGAAACGCCGATGGCTGGTAGCATCTGGAGTGTTTGCAGCGTTTGTAGGGTTAGCTGGGCTGAGTTTGTTTATGGAAAAACCAGCATACGAAGCGAGTGGAAAACTTCTTTTCCTAATAAACAGAACCTCATCTCTCACGGGAGTTGGAGAAAAAATAGGGGAGCTTGAATCCTTAAAGCGTGAAGCTAACCCTCTAGACACGCAAGCTTTACTAGTGCAGGCTACACCTATCAAACAAGAGGTGATCAAGACTCTCAATCTCAAAGATAAAAACGGTGCGCCTCTCGATCCAGATTTAATTGCAATAAACACTGATGCAATTCGAGGCACTGATGTACTTAAAGTGTCTTTCGTATCTGAAGATCCTGAATTGGCTAAAGCAGTAGTCAATCAGGTAATGAAATCTTATGCTGCGAATAACATTCAGACTAATCGAGCTCAAGCCTCATCTGCAGGTAAATTTATTGAAAATCAATTGCCATCGGCTGAAAAAGCATTAAACCAAGCAGCAGAGGCACTGCGTCAGTTTAAGGTTCAAAATCAGATTATCGAGTTGCAAGAAGAGACGAGTGGCACAGTTAAAACCCTAATCAGCATAGATGAGGAATTAAACAATTCTCGGTCTCAACTAGCAAATATAAGCGCTCAGGAAATAGAAATACGTCGTCAACTCAATCTGCCTAAAGATAAAGCTGTAGATATTGCTTCTCTGAGTCAGGCATCTGGTGTGAAGGTGGTGTTGGCTGAATTGCAAAAGGTGCAAACTCAGCTAGCAAATCAAAGATCCTTCTTGAAAGAAGCACATCCATCTATCATTAAACTCAAGAGCGAACAAGCAAATTTAAATTCTTTATTGCAGGCGCAAACCAACCAGGCTTTAGGATATCAAGCACAAATTGCCCCTGGTAAGTTGCAAATCGGGCAGATCAAGCAAGACTTAGCTTCAGCGTTTGTGAAGTTAGAGTCAGAACGCTTGGGTCTACAAAAAAAAATAGAATCTTTATCTAAACTTAGAGAATTTTACAAGCAGAGGGCTAATATCCTCCCAAATTTCGAGAAAAAGCAAGGAGAACTAGAGCGAAGGTTATTAATTGCCAAAAAAAGCTACGAAAATCTTTTGACAAGAGAACAGGAAATCAAAATAGCAGAAAATCAAACTGTTGGGAATGCCCAGGTGCTTGAATTGGCGACGAAGTTCTACAGCAGCCCAGCATCTAAGAAAAAGAAACTCGCAATCACAATAGGCGGCGGGCTGGCTGGTTTACTACTTGGTGTGGCAGCTGCCTTTTTTGTTGATTTAATTGACAGAAGATTGAAGACAGCTAAAGAAGCAGAGGCACTTTTTGGCTATACTTTGCTAGGGCTAATTCCTAGCTTTAAAACTGATAATACATCAACTCCTCTTGAGCCGAGCTTAGAGGGAGTCTCTCCTCGAGTTATTGTTGCAACCACTCCTCGCTCGGTGATTCATGAAGCATACCAAATGCTGCAAGCCAATCTGAAGTTTATTAGCTTAGATAAAAAAGTTCGCACAATTGTGGTAACGAGTTCTGTTCCTGGGGAAGGGAAATCAGAAGTTGCTGCTAATTTAGCTGCAGTCATGGCTCAAGCAGGACGACGAGTTTTGTTAGTGGATGCAGATATGCGTCAGCCATGTCAACATCACCTTTGGGGTCGAATCAACTCAGTCGGTTTAACTAACGTCATGGTTGGTGAGAATGAGTTTTCCACAGCAATCCAAACAGTCACAACTAACTTATCTATCCTGACTGCTGGAGTTATGCCTCCTAATCCACTGGCATTGATTGATACAGAGCGCATGACCTCTTTCATTGAGATGTTGTCTCAAAACTATGACTGCATTGTAATTGATACTCCCCCCCTAGTTGGAACCCCTGATGCAGCGGTTTTAGGCAACATGGTGGATGGAGTCTTAATTGTAGTTCAACCTGGTGTTGTAAATTCAAACAGTGCAGCAGCAGCTAAGTCTCTACTAGCACGCTCTGAGGCTAATATTTTAGGAATCGTTGCCAATGGTGTAAATGTAAAACAGGAGCCAGATAACTACTTTTACTACAACAGCCCCCGAACTGAACCTAGTGTTGACATAAATACTGTGCCATCGTCCAGAACAGCTAGTTAATGCGATCTTTACTCCCACCTTGCCCAAAGAATACCTATTAACGAACTGCCCCAGAACTTCGGTGGAAGCAGAGGAGCAAATGAGTAATCTTATAGCGGTTCGTTTGTAAGAAATTGCAACCTGTAACTGAAATAGGAGCATAATTATGGATGCAAAACTGGAGTTGACAGCAAATGCAACTGAAGCAGAAGTTCCGGCTTTAAGTCTTTGGCAGCAGATCAAAGAAGATTGGATTGCTCACGGACAAGATTGGACTAAGCCTGGATTTCGAGCGGTAGCAGTTCTACGTTTTGGAGTCTGGAGAATGAAGATTCAATCCAAACTGCTTCGGGCACCTTTCAGCATCTTCTATCGGATGTTATATCGCAAAGTTCGCAACACTTATGGGATCGAACTGCCTTACACTGTCCAACTTGGTCGCCGTGTGGTTATTGAACACCAAGGAGCGATCGTGATTCACGGGGATTGTACGATTGGCGATGACAGTATTATTCGCCAAGGCGTTACTTTAGGAAACCGTTATCTAGATCGTCCTTTTGATGCTCCGAAGTTGGGTAAATGTGTCAATGTTGGTGCTGGTGCGAAAATTTTTGGCAACGTCACTATTGGACATGGTGCAAATATTGGTGCTAATGCTGTAGTTCTCTGCGATGTTCCTGCGGGAGCAACAGCAGTTGGCATACCTGCAAAAATCATCAATTCCTCAAAGGTTGAACATGTCTAAACCCCTTCGGATTCTTTATGCGGTCGGTCCTGAAGATGTTATTGAAGCTTATAACTATTGGATTAAGGACCAAGATGCTCCTTCACAAGTATCGGTTACTTTTTCAAGTCAGTTTTATGAAGTTTGCAAAACTCTAGATGCAAAGGGTTATGTAATCGCCCAGTCTCACAAGAAGGAATTTGTGCAAGACGAGCGATTTATCGTTGAGCGTCGTCCAATTCCATTACCCAAAGCATCAGGAGTCTTGTATCACTTAAGACAAATTTGGTCTGGATTGAGCTTACTAGCTTCTGCAATGCGCTTTCGAGCCAATGTTGTGGTCGCAGATAGTGGTACAACATATTGGTTTGTTTTGTCTTTATTTTGCTGGCTTGGGCTAAAAGTTATTCCATCGCTACATTGTATGCTATGGTGCAAGTATCTGCCTCCACGTTTAGTAGATAAACTGAATTTGAAACTCTCGCGTAATTTGTTTGCTTCTGAATGCAAGGCAATACTGGTGGCATCGCAGGAGATCGCTGAGCAAATTTCTCAGTTGACGGCGGGTAAACATCAACCGATTTTTGAATTCTTTTCTACTTATCGTCGAGCAGACTTTGCCTTGGCTGAACCATCGCCTGTAGGATCGCCCTTCTGGGTTCTATTTGCAGGTCGGGTTGAGCAAAATAAGGGCGTGTTTGACTTGTTAGAGGTTGCGAAGCGTTTTGCAATTGAGGGTAGACAAGATATTATTTTCGATATCTGTGGTGAAGGTTCGGCACTAGAGTCTTTGCGTCTGGCTGCAAAGCTGGCGATAGTTGATGGTTCATTTAGCTGTCATGGATATTTGAACAAGCCCCAAATGCGGGAAATGTTTAGTCGATCGCACGTTGTGATTGTACCCACGAGAACAGAGTTTATCGAGGGTTTCAATCGGGTTGTTTGTGAAAGTATTTTGTCAGGTCGTCCGGTTGTTACCTCAGCAGTCTGTCCAGCTTTGTCTTATGTTCGGGATGCTGTCGTCGAGGTTCCTCCCAATGATGTTAAGGCTTATGGTGATGCGTTGCTGGCGTTATACGGCGATCGCCAACTTTATGAACAAAAGAGACAGGCTTGCTTTGTAGCACAAGAGCAGTTTTACGACATAACAAACAGTTGGGGATCTGCTCTTAAATCTATCCTGATCGCAATTCAAGAAGAACAAGAGATGAAGCAGTTAAAGATGACAAGTAGCTAGTAATCTGTCTGATTAATTTTGAGAGGTTCGTAGTGAGCGATTTATCGCTCAATTTCTAGGGCTAAAGCCCTTACTACGAACTTTCACAACCACTGGGTAAAATTTATTGCTTGAATTTGATGGGCTGCGTTAATTTTTCCCAAAACTTTATAGATATAACTGATGAAAAGAAAACATTTAGAAAATGCTGAAAAAGGCTTTGCTATTTTAGGATTAATTTTCTTCACAGGAGCTTTCGATATAGGATTAACCTTAGAAACAGGTCCATTAGTTCCTGGCTTGCTCAGAACGGCAGTCAGATATTTTGTTTGGCTAACTGCGTTCACTTTAATTTGCCTCAACTGGAAAGATGCCTTACGTACAATCAATGGAGATAGAATCCTCTGGATATTAATACCAATAATTTTACTATCGTTTATCTGGTCAGATAATCTAGAATTCACTCTAAAAAATAGCCGAGAAGTTTGGCAAATGTCCACGTTTGGCTTATATTTTGCTACACGATTTAGCTTGAAAGAGCAAGTAAGACTAGTTGCTTGGACATTTGCTATAGCGATTTTAGCAAGTATCCTTCTCGCTCTGGTACTACCTGATATTGCCATACATACAATAGACCATCCAGGAGCGTGGAGAGGAATCTATGACTATAAGAATACCTTTGGCAGCATGATGCTTATTAGCTCATTAGCATTTTTTTTGCTGCCTATCGACAACCCACGACATCGCCTCTATAAGCGGGTAGGTGTTGGTGTATCGTTAGTGATGATGCTACTTTCTACTTCCAAAACTTCGCTTGTGATCTATTTTCTTCTGATATTGATTTTAGCTTTCTATCGGAACTTTCGATGGCAGGGAAAGATAAGTGTTATTTTTGTGGATATTACAGTTCTGCTCCTGGCATGCTCGGCTACAGTAGTTGCCAGTTACTGGGTAACTCTCTTAACTGGTTTGGGAAAAGATCCGACTTTAACTGGACGGACAATCATGTGGAGTTATATTCTATTTAGACTTAACGAGAGACCTTGGCTAGGTTTTGGTCGTGGTGTATTTTGGGAACCAGGAAGTAAGTATCCAATAGAAGCAGGTCAGGCGCTTGGGCATGGTTTCATCCCACCTCATGCTCACAATGGCTTTATTGATTTCACACTTGATGTTGGTTTTATAGGTTTATCACTTTTTCTAATTAGTTATTTCACAGCCTTTGTTCGGGCACTTAAACGAGCTTACGCGACAAAAAATCCAGAAGACGTTTGGCCTCTGGGATTTCTCATCTTTCTGGCAATGAATAACATGACGGAGAGTCAGCTGCTGCGTCTAGCAAACATTTATTGGGTTTTGTATATAGCAGTTGTTCTTTCTGTGAAGCCAACAAGGCAAACTAACAAGTTGAAAAATACCTGAGATAGAGAAGATAGAAAATAAATTGACTTTTACTTTTATAGTACAAAGGTTAGATAGAGTTATGAAGATTGCTTATATCGTTCTGGCACACAAGAATCCTGAACAGGTAGTGCGTTTGGTTCGTCAACTTGCAGACGAGGGTACATCATTTTTTATACACGTTGATAGGAGAGCAGGTGATGAGATTTACTATAAATTAGTAGATCAGCTAAGCAGCATTTCAAATGTTCATTTCTTGAAAAGGTATAGATGCTATTGGGGAGATTTTAATATTGTAGCAGCAACTATTGAAGGCATAAGACAGCTAGTTAATTCAAGTATAGACTTTGATTATGCATTTTTGCTTTCAGGACAAGATTATTTAATTAAAAAGACCAGACAAATCAAAGAGTTTTTACAGAGATACCGGGACAAGGAATTCATAGAATCTTTTGCCCTAGCTTCTAAAAACAGATGGAGTCATCATGATGGATGCTATCAAGCTTTAAACAAGGTACAGTACTGGCACTTTCGTTTTCGTAGCAAACATTTTTATTTCACCGTAAAGCGTAGATTCCCCAAAGGTTTCGATCCCTACGGTGGTTCTCAGTGGTGGTGTCTATCACGAGAATGTATACAGTACATTAACAGCTTTGTTATGAATAATCCTGCGTTCGTTAACTACTTTAAATATGTATGTATCCCGGATGAAAGTTTTTTCCATACCATTGTTTCAAACTCACCCTTCAAAAATTGTATTGTTAATGATGATCTGAAGTATACTGACTGGGAAAATCCCAATCCTACTCCCCCTGCGATTCTATATAAAAATTACTTCGATACGCTTGCCAATTCTCCAAAATTGTTTGCCAGAAAATTTGACATTACTAGAGATGCAGAGATATTAGATTTAATAGACCAAAAAATACTAGGCTTGTATGCTACCTGAAACTTTAAGGTTGCTAGATATGGACAAGCAGAGGCAGTGATTTGTATCAATAATTTCGGGAAATGATATAAAACGGTGAATTTTGTAAGCAGAGCAGGGTTTCAACTCTGCTCTGCTTGCCGTTAGTAATAAATTTTGATTACATCACTCTACAGGATTTTGTATAAGCCAACTCTTTCCGTGATCTTATAGTGTTAATTATTTTTTTCATAGCACGTGACGGAAGAGGAGCTTCATTTTTGATTGGACCGATAGAAGTCAGCCAATCAGCTACAGATGGATGAGTTTCACTAAGACTTTCTACGAATGTGTCCCAGTATTCGGACCACATAGAATTATGGTAGTGAATTATCTTGGCTGCCTTGAGTTGCTCTTTATTGTAGCCATCTTTGAGCGCGTTATTGCCCAAACCAAAGTTGTGAGAGTAAGGCAAAGCGCGCCAAGGAATTCCAATTTTGACTATACTTGAGGCTAAAGCAACTTGGTCATTGAAAAAAAATCCGGCATTTTGAGCAGTTAGATGGGAATCGCATAATTGAATGAAAGTTTGCAAATAATGGTCGGCAAAATTTGTTGAGCGGCGATACACAAAAATGCCACTGTTCCAATACATACGGATACGCGCCCCTTCATGCTCTGTCTTAATCCACGGGAATTCTTCAATATCAATGCCTACACATTTGCAAACCTCTTGCCAATACGGTTCATAAGGGTCTTGTGGACCTGTGGTGCCGATATTTTTGTCTGGAGCGCAGGCGAGAAAACTTTCCCCTTGATTTAGGGTGAGTTGGTCTGGTTCGTCCACGATCAGTAGATCGCTGTCTAACCAGCCAATAGATTCAGACGTAGCAAGCTTTTCTACAGCAACTACAGCGGAAGGCTTATTCAAAAATTTGTTCCAAGAATACTTGCTTTTCTCTTGAAACCAAAGATATTCCACTTGGAACTTGTCAAAAATCTGGTGTGTCTTTTTAGCAAGAGGAGGTCCAAAGCGAGGAGTCACTGCAAAAATGGGTGCATTAGCAAACTTTCCCCCCCACCGACGTAGACTTTCTATCATACGCACTGTTTGCGTCTCAAGCGATCCTGACTCAACGCAACACACAAAAGTAATCTGAGAATTTTCAGCCATGATACGCCCTTATAGAACCATTGTCAGAAAATATTTGATTCAAATTTAACAGGTACACAGGGGTGACACCGCGATGTCAAGATACGCGGCTTCCACCGCGATCGCTAACTTTTGTAAGTGCCTCAAAACTTATTAAGCTGTACCAGATCACTCAGTTTCCAAAGACCCAAACACTTATCTGTGTCTGCAAAACCTGCATCACGTCTTTCGTAAATAAGTTTTAATGGGGTAGGAAAGTTAAAGGGTTCTAGGCACATGTTAAGAGAACGATAACCGCCTGTTACGATGGGAAAGTTTTCTCTAGTATCAGGATGAGTGGTAGTCAGTAAATACTTCGATTTGCTAACTTTGCAATTCTCTAGTGCTGCAAATATGTCCTCGAATGATAGGTGGAAAAGGCAGTCTCTACAGAGAATTAAATCAGCGTAAGGAAGCTCATCCTTGGTTAAATCGCAATGGAAAAATTTCCGCTTAGGACTTTCATATTTATTTTGATTAATTGTGATTAGTTCTTTGACAATGTCTCCACCAATGTAGTCACAATTTCCCAATTCAATAAATTTCATCCAATTGAAATCGCCACAAGGTACATCCAAGAGGACGTTAACATTAAGCTCTTGTATTAGGTGAGGCAAAACCGTGCGAATTTGTTTAGTCTCAAAGTCTGATGAACCAGGACCTGATTTTGATTCTTGATCGCGCCAATGATTCTTTTCGTAGAACGAAGTAAATACGTCTTCTGACGATTTCCCAACCAGATCTTTATAATTTTTTTTTGCCTTCCATAACCGCCATTTATTCACTAAAGACTGGCCTAATAATCGTTTTGCCGCTTGCTTCAAAATCTGCATATATAGCACCCCTAAACCCTTAACAAAAGGCTATGTGTAAGTCCTATGGATTTGCTCTGGTTAAGTCTTCTTTAGAAGAGAATACCATTTCTAACCTAAACCCGATAAAACAGATGTATTTTTTACATAAACTGTTTTTGAGAAATGGTCACACTTTACTTAATGAGTAGGTTCTACTCTTCCAGGATCACCAAAATTTAGAGCAATTAAAATCTCAGGTGTATTGTTGACCTAACAAACACACTGTCAGTACTTTCTTGAGTTACTCTAGAGTTTACATTATTTAGAGAATAATTTTTAATTTAATTTTAAATTAGATTTAAAATTATCTCAAAGTCTTCATGAAGATAAGATGAAGATAATAGATAGTTATACAGATTTTCCGTATCCGTTCAGGGGGCGAGCGGGAGAGAACACCCCTTGCAAGGGTTACCAACAGAGTCACGAAAATATTATTTTTCCCGTTCGCCCCTCTACCCCCCTGAACGGTTACGATTTTCCCGATCATATTTAGTTAACAGGAGGGGAAAAGAGCAAATTTATGAACTTTTATTATACATTAATTCGCCCTAATACTGAGATGAAGGGGAAGACGCATTTGGAATCGATGTTCACTATTTGCACTATGAAAGACTTTTCAACGAGTTCAATTTTTCCGCAATATACTTACCAACAACAGCTTCTGAACATTTTGTCTCCCACCAATTCAATGATTGTTGGTGTATTTCTTCCATAAGTTGCTGGTTTTTCAGCAGCTTTTCCAATGTATCTTCCAGATCCCGCCAATCTTTTATTTGAATACCAGGAGAACCATCATAAAACCACCGTGAAGGCAAAGCTTCTGTCACAACGATACAACCATATCTTATTGCCTCAAAAAAGCGATAAGTCTCAAAGGAAGTTCCTCTGGGAGCAAGACATATTTTCGTGTTCATCATTCTTTCGTTATAGCTGTTAGCAGCTTCACTATTACCTCCAGCACCAAATGCTGGAGTGATGGAAGATTCAACTGTAAACTCAGAATGTTTTTCCTGTAAACTATCTAAACTTGATCGCATTTGTTCCCGAGAAACAGTTTTTGGAGTTCTCAACCAGTACTGCAAAGACCATATGGGATAACTTAAATGTACTGCACTGCCGGCAAAAAAAACGTCATAAAGGCGTTCTTCCATATTCTTTATGGGCAGATCTTCTGAGTTGTAGTACCCCAAAGGGATGTCGTAAATGGGGATCGTTTTGCCTGTGCCCCATAGCCAGCTTTTGAACTTGTGAAACTGGTAATTGACCATCCAAGGCAGGCGTGAAACCCAGTTTCTCAAAAATTGAATTGTCGTCACCAAGTTGAGATAAGAAGGCTTCAGCAAAGGATTACATCCAAGTATTTGGTTCGTGCCATAGCATTTGAAGATAGCTCCTACCTTGTGAAAATACTTTGGTACGCGACACAATTCGTCTCCCAGCATGACAACAATCACATTTTCTCCATATGATGGGAGTTCGTGCATTTCGGTCATTGTTACATAGAATATTAGACCGCTTTTCTTCAAGCTCTTCTCCACAGATTGGAAGACTTTACCGAAATAAGCAACAAAGCCACAGTTAGCTGGATGGGGATCGTATATATCCCAAGGGATTAGCCCCTCTTCTGCTGTTATGTAAATATAGTATTGGTTGCAAACTAACTCACTCACAGACATATAACAAATTTGGAAATTTACAATAAATTTTATATTATTTTATCAAAAAAAATATATTTTATCAAGTTCTAATTTAGTAAATCAAATAAGTCATTATATAAAATGATGTCTGAAAAATCAAGACACAATATCTGCTTGATGTTTGATGCTTAAAGTTTCAATTCTTACATCTTGCACCACCCCCAGCAACCGGGTTTCTAAGCAAATCAGTAAAGCTGAAACCGTTAATTTATCGTTTAGTATCCCTGTGGGCATGGGTGCGTACACGGCACACGCCCCGCCCTATGCCAGAAGGGCAGTCCTGCATTCCTCCCACCCCTAGAATCCGTGGGTAAGGCAGCCGTTTTCTTTGAAATTAACTAACTCTCCTCAATAACGGTGACTGTTTATGCCCTGAAATCAAGGGCAGCATGACTACAATTTTTTGTTTGATGTCAAAGCTTGGTACTCATGAATTTTCCAATTCATCATGACTTTTTCCTCTATCTTTACAATAGCTTTAAAAAGGTGCTGTAGATTTAAAGAGAAACTTTACATAATCGATTGATTTTTTTATTTAGAGAGATTATCTTTACATTTGAAGAAGAAATATTAAGTTTACATATCAGCGACAGCACACTCGTAGCCGAGAGAAATTGGAATTGCTTTGAGATAAAAACCTTGAAAAAAGGGTACGAAACTGTTGAGAAAAGCCAGTTTTGTTAGGCATCTTATTGACATGAAATTATGACGGTGCATCTGAGGTAAAGATGAAAACTGCGTATCTAGTTAATAAATACCACACGCCTAGTCACAGCTTTATCCGGCGTGAAATTGCGGCAATTGAGGCTTGTAGTTTCTCGATACGCTACTCAATCCGAGAATGCGAATTGGAATTGGTTGATCCAGAGGACAAACTGGAATTCAAGAAGACTCTAGTAGTTCTGAGTGTCGGCATTTTCGGGTTGTTGTTTAACCTCTTAGGCGTTGCGATCGCTAGACCAAGAAAGAAATTATGTCAACTCTGAAAAAGCTTGCCATCCGTGGTGCAGTCTGGACAATTGTTAGTTATGGCTCTAGTCAGATGCTGCGATTTGGCAGTAACCTGATTCTAACTAGGCTGCTAGTACCAGAGTTTTTTGGTCTTATGGCTGTGGTTAACATCCTGAGGGCAGGTATCGATTTATTCTCAGATATTGGTATTCCTCAAAGTATTGTCAACAATAAACGGGGCGATGAGCCAGCTTTTCTAAATACTGCCTGGACAATACAAGTAATTCGTGGTTTTGGACTCTGGTTGTTGCTTTTACTGATTACATTGCCAGCTGCAAAGTTATACAACGATCAGCGCCTTCTCTGGTTAGTTCCTATCACAGGACTGACCTCAATTGTCGATGGATTTGGTTCCACTGCCATACATACTCTCCACCGCCGGATAGACGTGGGTAAGTTAACCCTATTTAGTCTGATGGTGCAGGTATTGTCTCTGTCTACCTTAATTGTTTGGGCGACTTTGAGTCCAAGTATCTGGGCTCTAGCTTTTGGAGTAGTAGCAGGCTCAATATACAGAACGGTAGGTAGCCATTTGTGGTTAATACCAGGATATTCCAATCGCTTCGCTTGGGATCGGCAAGCAGTGAAAGAGATTCTGTCCTTCGGGAAATGGATGTTTGTCGCCACAGGGGTGACGTTTTTGAATGAGCAAGCCGATCGCCTAATTCTTGCTAAGCTACTTTCCTTTCGGCTGTTGGGCGTCTATACAATAGCTTATACCCTGGCAGCCATACCCCGAGAAATTGTCAAAAGTCTTAGCTATCAAATCATTTTTCCGGTAATTTCCAACCAAGTTGACCTCTCACGGTCAAATCTCCGAGCCAAGATTCTCCGCCAACGTCGGCTCATGCTGATTGGATTTGCGATTTTATTAGCTGTTTTAACAACTGTTGGCGATCTAGTCATCGCCACACTTTATGACAAAAGGTATACCGAAGCAACGTGGATGATGCCAATTCTGTCCGGCGGCGCATGGTTTTCCGTAATGTTTTACACTATGAGCCCTGCTCTATTAGCAATTGGTAAGCCCTTGTACTTAGCCCAAAGTAATCTAGCTGGATTTGTGACTATTGGTCTAGGACTACCGTTGGCATTTTCCCGTTTCGGTACAGTGGGAGCAATTATCGTGATTGCACTCAGCGATCTGCCGTTGTACGTAGTCAACCTTTATGGGCTAGGAAGAGAAAAACTCTCCTCTATATCTCAAGATATTCAATGTACTGCTTTTTTTATCGGATTACTAACTTTACTTCTCATCATTCGCAATTATTTAGGGTTTGGTCTTCCAATTGAGGCAATACTTTAGAGGCTATATGTTTACACTCCGCTCTTTGAAGAAATGATTCCATCATCGCGCTAAGAAAAGTTGAACTGCAAGCAATTAAAATGTCAGCTTTTTGTCCGAAATTGTCCTACTCAACAGATTTCGTATTTCCAGGATTGTGTGTAAATATTTATACCTATTTGCTGAAAAGAAATCTTGATTGAAAGCTAAGCAGAATCTTGACAATCCCAGGAGGTCAAACATGTATCAAATCGGAGTCGTTGTCATTGGCAGAAATGAAGGCAGCCGTCTGCATAAGTGTTTGCTATCAGTGTTGGGCGAAGGAATAACAATTGTGTATGTAGATTCAGGCTCAACAGATGGTAGTGTAAAGCTAGCTGGCTCTCTAGGCGTGCATGTAGTAGATCTAGATTTATCTATTCCATTTACTGCAGCTCGTGCTAGAAATGCAGGGTTTGAATATCTATTACTTGTAGAACCAAGTACGGAATTTGTCCAATTTGTGGATGGGGACTGTCAGGTCACAGAGGGATGGTTGGAACGTGCAGCCCATGAATTGATTGTCCAACCAGATGTTGTCGTTGTATGTGGTCGGCGGCGGGAAGAATTCCCGAACAACTCGATCTATAATCGCTTGTGCGATTTGGAGTGGGATACTCCTGTTGGTGAAGCGAAAGCGTGTGGTGGCGACGCCATGATACGTGTTAGCGCACTTAAGCAGGTTAAAGGGTTCAATCCGAATATGATTGCAGGGGAAGAACCAGAATTATGTGTGCGATTGCGTCAAGCAGGTGGCAGAATTTTGCGTATAGATGCGGAGATGACATTGCATGATGCTCAAATTACCCGTTTTGGTCAGTGGTGGAGGCGATCGCTTCGTGGAGGTCATGCTTATGCTGAAGGGTCTTGGTTACACGGTCATAGCCCTGAACAGCATTGGGTCAAAGAAAGTCGAAGTATTTGGCTTTGGGGTTTACTTTTGCCCCTCCTAGCAATTGCGACTGCATGGTTAACTTCGGGTCTTTCCATACTGTTACTGTTAATGGGTTATGCCGTCTTAGGCTACAAAGTCTATCAGAATACTTTGCAACGAGGATTTAAGTCAGAGGATGCACTCCTCTATTCCCTGTCTTGCATGTTAAGCAAATTCCCGCAAGTGCAAGGTCAGATCCAGTTTCACATTTCCCGCTTACTAAAAAGGCAGCGCACCCTAGTTGAATATAAGAGTTTGACACTCCCCATGCCTAAAGGCAAGGGGATTCTCTAAAAGGTTCAACCGTATCTTTTAGATATCCAACTGTCGGAGTTTCCCACACATGGCGGTGATTCCCGATAGTTTGGTTCCTGGACTCCACCCATTAAGGATCGATATCTTCCGTTAGCGCCGCGGGCGCGCGTACCCGCGCGACGGCATAACTTTCCCCCAGTCCGGGGGTAGCGGCCGACACGCCGACCAGTTTGTTTTATTCTACATGAAAAGTGCTTTGTTTTCAATATGAGTGAATTCGAATGAATTCCCCAATGGCTCTACCCCATAGCTAGAAGCTAGGGGCGCAAGCCCTACGATTTTCGGTCACAAATAACTAGATCTGTCCTATTTGATTTATGGACAAAGTCTACCAGGGAGAGATGTTCACAACTGATGCGCGAAAATTACCTATCTTGTAGGGTGTGTTAGGACGCAGCAGTACGGCACCATGATTGAACGAATGTGTGTTAGCTAACTAATGGTAATTTAATTAGGACTTACGCACACTCTACGAATTCTTGGCGGTCTTAGCCTCTTGGCGGTTCGATAAATCAAGGTTTCTGGCAATTTTTGCGTAAGTCCTGTTAATGACGGGAAAGGAGTAACTCTCCTCAATAACGGTCACTGTTTATGCTCTGAAATAAAGGGCAGCATGACTATAATTTTTTGTTTGATGTCAACGCTAGTTACTCATGAATTTTCCAATTCATCATGACTTTTTACTCTGTCTTTACAATAGCTTTAAAAAGCTGCCGGAGATTTAAAGAGAAACTTTACACAATTCATTGATTTTTCTTTGCGTAAAGATTATCTTTACATTTGAAGAGGAAATATTAAGTTTAGATGCCAGCTACAGCACACTTGTAGCCAATAGAAATTGGAATTGCTTTGAGATAAAAACCTTGAAAAAAGGGTACGAAACTGTTG
>CAZZYE010000044.1:0-18610 GCA_964658145.1 uncultured Stigonema sp. | reverse complement strand
CTCTTAAGATTAGCAATTAGCAATTAGCAACCATTACCAACTAACCTCAGTACTAGTTTCCGGCAAAGGTGGACGTAGAGATAGATAAGCAAGTGGACCAATGAGTGGGACAAGTGCAACAGCCCAAAACACTTGGGAATTATTCCAACCACGACGCGCCATATCATCACCAAGGACGGTTGGGAATAAAAGGCAAAATAAGCAAAATGCTAAACTCATACCATTGATAAAGCGATCGCCCCAAAACTGCTGCCCAAAATCTTCCCAATTACCTAAAATCAAAGCAAAAGATAGCAAGCTAATTGTGCTTAAACTTAGGACAACACCGAAAAAGCGAGAATCTAGCAACTTTAAAAAACCATCCTTCTGCCCAGAAAAGTCTTGATTTGGTTCACGAAAAGCTAAATAAGGCAACAAACCAAGCACACCCGATCCCACTGCAGCCAGAGCAAAGGGCCAAAAAGGAATCCATTGCGTCCTACCATCAATGAACAGAAGACCACTGTAAATGAGTAGCCAGATGCCAACAAGAGAGAATAAGGAGAGGACAATTGGATTTATCTCTGCCCAATTAAGAGTCAAAATATTCTTCAGCAGCGTTAGTGTTTCCTCTAGGTGCAGGGGCGGTGCCACAAACAAAACATAAGCTATAAATCCAGCCCACAATAACCAAAGAACAATTTTTCTACTCATCATCTTAGTAAATAAATTTTAAGTAGGGTGCGTTAGCGAAGCGTAACGCACCATAAAACTTTGGTGCGTTACGGCTGCCGCAAGAGCGCAAAGGCAGTTGCTTCAAGTCGGCAGAGCCTTTCGGCAGTCGCCTCTGTCGGGAAACCCTCCTGCAGCACCGCAGTTTCTTTCGGAGGGAAACACTCGGACGTACTGCTCGCTGCCTCACCAACGCACTGCCTCCCCTACATAAATAATACAATTGTTTACACAAATCTCTTTTTCATCGCCTAGAGACGTTCCGCCGAAACGTCTCTACTTAGTTTATCGCTGGCTGTTGCTGAGGCACTATTCCCTCAAGTCCCACTTCTGGTAACGGCGGACGCACACATAAATACACCAAAGGACCAAATAGCGGTATCAATGTTATCAGCCAGAACAACTGAGGATTTTTCAGACCTCGCCGCGCCATGTCATCTCCTAACAGCGCCGGAAATAATAGACAAAGTAGACAAAAATCTAAACTCATCACATGGATAAAGCGGCTAGTTTGCCACTGTTGCACAAAATTTCCCCAATCTCCACTAGTGATGCCATAAGCAACTATCAGAACCGTGGCTATAGTTAAAGCAACACCAGTCAGGCGAAAATCGAGTATTTTCACGAAGGCGTTCTTTTTGCCAGCAAACTGTATACTTGGTTCCCGTAGGGCTAAGTAAGGCAATAGAGCAAACGCCCCGACTGCAAAAGAAGCTGAGGCGAAGGGCCAAGCGCGGATTTTTTGCCCTCTGCCATCAATAAATATTAAGCAGCTGTAGATTGCAGGCCAGATGCCCATGACGTTGAATAGTGACACGACTAAAGGGTTAATTCCTTGCCATTGACCAAGGGAAAGATTTTTAATTAACTCGACTGTATCAGGCTGATCGGGAGGAGCGAAGAGAAAGGCGTAGGTAATAAATCCTAGCCACGTTAACCCAAAAGCAATTTTTCTTACCATGATTTCAACTGGTCATTACCAATTCTTGATTTTACTGCTACAAATCTTTTCAGTGTATACTAAGTAGATAGATATAAATAAACATCAAATACAATTTCTATTTTGGGGCGGGCAGGATGCCTACCCTACAAGAAGTTAAATATCTTGTGGGGTGGGCATCCTGCCTGCCCATTTTAAGTTTAATTATGAGAAATTGAAACAACTTAAAGCTTCCGTTAAGTAATCTGCAGCCGCAGTTACCACAGCGATCGCCGTTTCATAATCTAAGCGTGTTGGTCCTAAAACTCCCACACTGCCTACTGATATCGCACCTCGGCGATAGGTGGAAGAAATCAACGAACAGGTGCGTATAGGTTCTAGAGGGTTTTCTGCGCCTATGCGAACCGTTACCCGTGGCTTACCTACCTCATCCGCCTCCGGTTCCTCAAATATTAACCGCCACAGTTGTTCTTGTTCTTCCTCCAGCAGCTGGATGATTGTTTGCACTTGCTGTAGTTGAGAAAATTCTGGCTGGCGCAAAACTTCTGCTACACCGCGAATCATAATCTGTGTAGCAGCTGGAGTAAAAGTGCGACGGGTTAATTCCGTAATTGATTTTTTCAAGAATTCCCCATAGTATTGGAAATCCCGATCTAATTGACTCCAGTCAAGGGCGTTTAATTCCACCAAACTTCGCCCCCGCAAATGGCTATTTAAAAAGTTAGAAACAATCTGCAATTCTCGGTCAATTACCTCAGCATCCGGTGGTGTTTCTTCCCCAGGTCTTGGCAAATCCATCAACGCCGAATGGGTTTCATAACCTTCGGTGACCACAATTAGCATCACCCGTCCGGCTTCAATTTGCACCAGCTGCAAATGTCGCAACAACGCGCTCCCAGTTTGCGGCATGGTAATCAAGCTAATGCAGCCGCTCAAAGTTGCTAAGATCTGCGCTGCTCCTTGCAGCAGAGCTTCTAAACTCCCATCTTCCCACTTGCGGCGGTTTTGGAGTGCTACCTCTACCTCTCGTGCTAAAGTTTCAGATGGTGTAATCAGCTGATCTACATAAATGCGATAACCAGAGTCGGAAGGTATGCGTCCGGCAGATGTATGGGGTTGGTATAGTAACCCTGATTTTTCTAACACGCCCATTACATTGCGAATTGTGGCTGAGCTAACACCTAGGTTATACTCCTCAATCAGAGCTTTGGAACCAACAGGCTCAGCTGTAGCAATATAGTGACGTACCGTTGCCCAAAGTATATGCTGTTGTCGATTAGTTAGGTGGACTTGCATAAGGATATTTTACTAAAGGCAAATTTTCATCAAACTTTGAAAAAATTTATGAAGATAATTTGAAAAAGGATTAATAATAGTAAATCGTGATGGCAAATTTTTTTCTGTGTTGAAAGAGTTAAAACGAAGTTTTTAGATGCACTCCCGATTAAAATGCCTAGAAGTGTCGTTTGGACGTGAGCAAGAAAGCTTTTGGTTTAAAGCATATTTCTTACCACTTACCTACGTTATATCCCACAAGCTTATGAAAATGGCTGCATTTATAGTTACTAATTTTCTTGACCTCTGAAGATACATTCCAGTAGACAAGATGCCTCAATAATTTCCTATCTCTTAAGCATAACAAATGTTAGAGTCCTTGGGGCTTTCTTGTCGGTCATGGGGCATCGCTAATTGTGATGCCAGTCTGACCTTAGCCAATCTTCCATTCGGGTTCTGTGGTTAATACTGGGGTATCGTTGAGTCAACTAGCATGGAGTAGGCATCAATGCCGCCCGCAACGTTCTTCACATTTGTAAATCCTTGAGCGATTAACCAATGACACATTTGGGCAGAGCGGATACCGTGGTGACAAAGTACAAGGGTTTCAGCATGAGGAGCAAAGCGGGTTGGGATTTGCTCTGCCCAAGTAGGAAATTCACTCAAAGGTAGATTGACAAAGCCTTCAATGTGAGCTATTGCCACTTCTTGTGGTTCACGCACATCCACTAGCTGAATCTCAGGATCGCTTGAAGATAGCCGTTGTGCAAGTTCCTTGACGCTAATTTCGGTAATAGGTTGATCTGACATGAGGTTTTTTTAAATCAATATATTATTTATATTGGCAAAAAAAATCGATTTTAGTCGCAAACTCAGTTTTAGGATGAAACCGCCTTCGATGTTGCAGAAGGCGGTTTAATATTATTTTGTGTAAACACCCAAGCGCGATTATGTAAAAAAATATGAGACAACGTTCATGTTTAAGTTTCCTAGCAGCTAGTGTTGTCGTGCTGCTACTAATTAGTATTACGGGTTGTAACAGCTTATTTACTCAAAGTCCGTCGCTAGTTAGCGGTGACGGGACTACACGAGAACCAAGTGCTGCTATGTTCGTGTCTAAACAAGCACCAGTTATGGTATCAATGCTGGTGAATCCAGATCGCTTATCTGTGTTGCAGCGTCACAGATATCTGTCCAAGATCAAAACAAGCTTGCTGGCTAACACTGATATTGATTACCAAAAAGATATTCAACCGTGGTTGGGCAACGAAATTACACTGGCTGTTACCACTTTAGATATTGATCGCGACCGTGAGAACGGACAAGAGCCGGGGTATCTAATGGCACTTACGACCAATGAACCAGAACTCAGCCGCAAGTTTGTAGATTTGTTTTTTTCCAAGCGGGCATCTGCTGGCGTCAATTTGGCTGTTGAACAATACAAAGGCGTTAAGCTGATTTCTGAAAATCAACCTGAAATACCAATAGGAGTTGTAGAGACGCGATCTATCGCGTCTTTCCAGTCTGATACACGCGGGTATTATACACGTAAAGAACGAAAAAATAGAGGACTTCGTCAGAGTGCGGTGCAAAATAGTCTTGCAGGTGCAGTTGTAGGCGATCGCTTTGTGTTGTTTGCCAACGATTTAAAAGTGCTGCGAGAAGCAATAAACAACGTCCAAGCTTCCGACCTGAATTTGACGAGTTCCAGCCAATACCAACAAGCCACTAAACAATTGCCCAAAGCATCGCTAGCTATGGCTTTCCTAAATCTCCCTATAGTAGCACAATGGCAAGGGTTAGAACTACCAGAACAAATCTATAATAGCGAAATTCTTTCCCTTGTATTAAACCCTAAAGGATTGCTAACGGAAACCGCCTTCATAGCAAAACAGGAAATGCCCCCTAAAGAGCAACTTACTAAACCTGTAGGAGCATTGCAGTATATTCCAGCAGCAGCAGGTTTGGCAATTTCCGGCTCTAATTTGAGCAATTTGGGTAAAAGTAATTTAGCCCAATTTTGGCAACAAGTGACACCAGTAATATCTGTTTCTGGAGAAGATGTGATTTCCAGATTAGTACAACATGCGGCGGATGTTCAAAAACACACGGGCATAAACTGGGAAGATATTTTCAACTGGGTGCAAGGAGAATATGCTATAGGATTGTTACCTCGTCCAGAGCTTTCAACTCCTGATTGGATTGTTGTCGTGGAAAAATCAGACGCAACACCAGCAGGAATTTCGCATTTGGATCAGATCGCTTCGTCACATGGACTTTCGCTCAGTTCCTTTAACTTAGGCACTCAAAAAATCTCCGCTTGGACAGAGTTAACAACTTCTACTACTAAATCTGCTACTCCTTCAGGTAGAGAATCATTCACCATTCAAGCACTCGTGCGCGGGGTGCATACAACTCAAGGCAATTACGAGATTATCACCAACTCTATAGAGACAATGAATGAAGTCCTCAATCCCAAGGAAAATCCCTTAATTGACAATCGCAATTTCATTGACAGCATCGCCGCCATCCCCCAACCTAATCAAGGCTATTTGTATCTAGACTGGACAAAGAGCCACCAGATTTTAGAGCGTCAGCTACCAATTCTTAAGTTTGTGGAAGTAGTCTTGAAGCCGTTTTTCCACAAGCTGCGATCGCTCACACTCAGTAGTTACAGTAGCGAGACAGGACTGCTTAAAGGCGGCGTATTCTTCCAACTTGAACACTGAATGTGTTAGTTGTTAGTAGGTAGTAGGGGCGAACGGCCGTTCGCCCGTACAGTGGTTAGTGGGAAAAAACCAACAACTAACAACTAACAACCAACAAGAAGCTAAAATAAAGTGTGGCTTGTTTGCCAAAACGAGGATATAATCAGCGTGCTATCTATACTCCTTGCAGACTTTCGCATCATCTTTGAACGTGACCCAGCTGCTCGTAACTGGTTGGAAGTATTGTTTTGCTACCCCGGTTTACAAGCTCTGCTACTACATCGGCTGGCTCACTGGCTGTATGGCATTGGTATTCCCTTTATCCCTCGCCTAATTTCTCACTTGGCTCGGTTTTTTACTGGAATTGAAATCCACCCGGGCGCAGTCATAGGGCAGAGTGTTTTTATTGACCACGGAATGGGCGTGGTGATTGGCGAAACAGCGATTATAGGAGACTATGCCCTGATTTATCAAGGTGTCACCCTCGGGGGTACAGGTAAAGAATGTGGTAAGCGCCATCCCACGTTGGGCGAAAATGTGGTAGTTGGAGCTGGAGCAAAAGTGCTGGGCAATATCCAAATAGGCAAAAATGTTCGCATAGGCGCTGGATCGGTTGTCCTGCGAGATGTGCCTGCTGACTGTACTGTGGTTGGCGTCCCTGGTAGAATTATTTATCGCTCCGGCGTTCGAGTCGAACCGTTAGAACACGGACTTTTGCCAGATGCTGAAGCCCGAGTGATACGTGCTTTGGTAGACAGAATAGAGCAACTCGAACAACAAGTTCAACAGATACAACAAGTGCATCCATCTATTTCATTTCCTGCTGTAGCCTCAGTGAGAGTACCATCAACTCCTAATTCCCAAGTTTTAACTCGTGAGGCACCAGTGACGGAGATTCGCAGTTGTCGCCTTGAAAATAAGGTGATAGAAGAGTTCTTGGATGGCGCTGGAATTTAACCTTTCCCCTTTACCCCAAAACCTCCAAGTATTAGTACCCACCCCACAATAAAACTAGCTAAGATTGTGGAGTGGGCAGTAAGCCCTATTTTTAGTTTATTTGTGCCTACCTAATTACCATTACCAATGTGTCCGCTCACCGTCTGTAGTGTGGAGGTATAGTCGCTGTAAGGGTCCGCTGTCCAGTAGGCCCAACCTAACCAGACATCAGAATTGCTGTCGAGGTAGCTCAGCATGTTGTTGCCGGCATTAATGCACAAATCATTATTCGGGACGCTGAACTCGCCAAGGAAGGCACGCTTACCATTTTCCTTGAGCCATGTCGTGACACCAACGAGCGAATCCGAGCCGATTGTCAGGCTAACACACTGGTCAGATGTGCCTGAATTGTCGCTGTCCAAGTACTGGTGAATATCAAAAGCATAGTTGTTGCCTGGGTCAGTGATACTAAGCATGGTCGTAGCATTGGATGTGCCATACCACGACTGGTTCCAGCTATACCCGCCACTCCAAGCGTTGCCGGAGACAATGATCAGGTTGGAGGCTCCAGTGTTGCGAATAGCTTGGATGGCGGCGTTGGCATCGTCACGCCAGACTTCGCTCGACATGCTATTTGGCTCATTCATTAAACCAAAGATAACTTGACTATTGCTCTGGTAAAGATTTGCTAGCTTGCTCCAAAAGTCAGCAAAAGCGCTCACAGGCACATCCTGAGCGATGACGCCACCGTAGTAACGAGCATAGTTGTGTACATCAAGCCAGACCGTAGCTCCCTTGCTGGTGGCATAGTTCACAACATCGCTCAGATGTGCAACTTCATCTGCATCAAAGTCGCCGAACTGTTGCTTTTGCAATCGCTCCCAGCGGAACGGCACACGAAAGAGGGTCATGCCCTTGCCAAGGAAATAATCGATCTCGTCATGGTTTGGGTACGTATAATTACCATTATAGGTACCGGGCAGTCCGTCTGAGCCATATTGCGGTGCGCCATATTCCGCTCCAGAAAGGTTGACGCCCATGTATCCAACGGATGCAGCGTTTGCTACGCCAATGAGATTTTGAGGCTGTCGTGACAAAATTAACAACAGGGCTACGGCAGCGCCAATCCACAGTCGTGAGCGAGATCGCTTAAACTTGATACCTGTGATTATCGCTCTAAGTTGCCGTTTTGCGATTTGTGCGATCGCCTTCAGCAAGCCGACGCTACTAAAGACAATCTGTGGAACTTGCACTTTATCAGTAGAAGCTTTTTGCGCAGGCTGAGCAACAAACGCTCTTACCAATGCCGAACCTGCAACAATTACTGCTTTAGCTAAGCGATTTAAATTCAGCATGAAACACAAAGCTCCCTAGCTTAGTAACTAACAGTGGGTATTAATTTTCTTGCTGCCCACTTAATTTACCATTTAATTACGATACAGCAGCAAAGAATTCTGAAGATGCACCACACTCAATTTCTATTACTAGTGACACAAGACGGCTGTGCTTGACTGCTACGAACGTCGTGTATGAGCGGAATCTCTTCAGGTAAGCTCTTGCCACATAGGACACCAAAGTTGTTAATTATGGTGTCGTACTGTGGCAAAGCCTCCCCTACATAAAATTGATGTTGTCTTGTGCCTACCTATTACCTACCAATGTGTTTGCTCACCGTCTGCAGTGTAGATGTGTAGTCCCTGTACGGATCCGCTGCCCAGTAGGTCCAACCCAACCAGACATCATTATTGCTGTCGAGGTAGCTCAGCATGTTGTCGCCAGCATTAATGCAGAAATCATTATTCGGGACGCTGAACTCGCCAAGGAAGGCGCGCTTACCATTTTGCCTGAGCCATGCCGTGACACCAACCAGCGAATCAGAGCCGATTGTCAGGCTATAACACTGGTCTGATGTGCCTGAATTGTCGCTGTCCAAGTACTGGTGAATCTCAAAAGCATAGTTGTTGCCTGGGTCGGTGATACCAAGCATTGCCGTAGCATTGGATGTGCCATACCACGACAGGTTCCAGCTATACCCACCACTCCAAGCGTTGCCTGAGACAACGATCAGGTTGGACGCTCCAGTGTTGCGAATAGCTTGGATGGCGGCGTTGGCATCGTCACGCCAGACTTCGCTCGACATGCTATTTGGCTCATTCATTAAACCAAAGATAACTTGACTATTGCTCTGGTAAAGATTTGCTAGCTTGCTCCAAAAGTCAGCAAAAGCGCTCACAGGCACATCCTGAGCGATGACGCCACCGTAGTAACGAGCATAGTTGTGTACATCAAGCCAGACCGTAGCTCCCTTGCTGGTGGCATAGTTCACAACATCGCTCAGATGTGCAACTTCATCTGCATCAAAGTCGCCGAACTGTTGCTTTTGCAATCGCTCCCAGCGGAACGGCACACGAAAGAGGGTCATGCCCTTGCCAATGAAATAATCAATTTCGGTATGGGTAGGGTACGTGTAATTGGCATTATAAGTACCGGGCAGGCCGTCTGAGCCATATTGCGGTGCGCCATATTCCGCTCCAGAAAGGTTGACGCCGATGTATGCAACCGATGCAGCGTTTGCCACACCAATGAGATTTTGCGGCTGTCGTGACAAAATTAGCAACAAGGCCACGGCAGCGCCAATCCACAGCCGCGAGCGAGATCGCTTAAACCTGATCAGAGTGAATACCGTTCTAAGTTGCCCTTTTCCCAGTCGCTGAAACCACGAAGTTATTTCTCTTATTGCCTTCAGTAAGCCCATATCACTAGAGATAATTCGTGGAACTTTTACTTGCTCGGCAGAAGCTTTCCGCGCAGGCTGGGCAACAAACGTTTTTAGAAGTGCCAAACCTGCAACAGTTGCGGCTTTAGCTAAGCGATTTAAATTCAGCATGAAACACAAAGCTCCTTAGCTTAGCAACCAAGTGCAGCAGATATTAATTTTCCTGCCGCTTGATCATGAATCTTAATGTAGGCTAAGCCTTCAACGTTAAATCTAGATTAAGAAAAGTTTAAGAAAATATTATGAGAGATTATCTTTTGGTTAAAAACTGTTCTTTTACCCGATCCTGGGAACAGCCCAATTGCTGCTGTCGTTAGATTCTTGGAGATTAACCGGAGTGTGCAAAACTTCTGAAAAACAGTCGGAAAAATCTAGGATTTACGCACACTCACAAATAAAACATCATGTGTATTAACAAAATTCGGTTGCATCAGACGAGTAGGGGCGAACAGCCGATCGCCCCTACAAATGACTGTAAATACCGAAAATATCTATATCATACCTGGTAATTTCTGTCAATTAAAATTATTTTGAAGAGGAGAGGAAGTTATGTCTTGAATTAAGACTTGATCTCGGGGTACACGAAAAACCTTGAGGATTGAGAGATCTGCCTCAGGTTTTGTAATATCACTGACTGCCTTTAACGTGCACGTCAGTGCCTCTGCTGTCACCTCTACTAGGTTGTAACCATGAGTAGTAGAGTTGAAGTACTGAATGTGTAGATTGCTAGCCTGAAGTACTTGAGTAACGGTATCAATTGGCGGGAGAGATCCGCCCACTGAACCGGGACCACTCTGCTCTGCAAGGTTGGAGGATGTGGTTGATCCAACCACGAATTCCACACCTACACTAGGGTCAAAGGGGTTATCAAAGTTAACTTTCTGATATCCTGTGACAAAAGTATGGAGATCGCCTGTAATAGTCACAAAGTTTTTAACTCCGGCGTCGCTGAGAGTCTTAAATATTAGAGTACGCTCTAAAGGATAACCATCCCACTGATCCAAGTCAACAAACAAATCTGGACTTTGCTGTCCTAACAATTGGGTAGCAAAAGCTGACTGCACCTTAAGTTGCATCGTCATGACTTCATTCCCCCAAATCTTCCAAATTCTTGAAGATTGGGTAATTTGATTCAGAAACCATTGACGCTGTTCGAGTCCTAGCATAGTTCTTGTTGTATCGTTGCGCCCTTGGCAGTCCGGTACGATGTAACGCTTTTCAGTCAGATATCGTTGCTGCTGCGCTTCAAGATCGTCGCAGGGAGGTCCATTCCGATAGAGACGTTCATCTGTCAACACAAGTTCAAGCAAGATGCCGAACTTAAACGTGCGGTAAATTTGTATTGAATCGAGGGGTTCCTTCTGGTCATCAAAAAGGATACTTGTTGGTGTATGTTCAGCCCATGCCTGATTAGCTGCCTGACGAAGATCCGGCTTGTTGAATGGGAATTGGTCAGGAGCATTTTCACCGAAGCAATCGTTGGCGAATTCATGATCGTCCCAAATAGAGATGAACGCAACGTGTTCCCGTAAAAGTTGCAGATCCGGGTCAGCGTTGTAAGTTTGGTAGAGAAATCGATAATCTTCGAGAGTGGAAGCTGCTAGCTGACCACTGGGTAACTGGAGAGGGCGAATCCCTTGTTGTTGAAAACTGGTGTCACTCACCGTTTCGTAGATGTAGTCACCCAAGAAGACTACAAAGTCTATATCCTCTGCCGCTAGGAATCGGTAAGCATTGTAGTATCCGTTTGTGTAGTCCTGGCAGTTGATATAACCAAAGCGCGCTCTAGCGATTTCTGCATCCTTCTTTGGTAATGTCTTAAAGCGTCCTGTTCTACTCGCTGTCCCTTTGTAAATGAATCGGTAGTAGTATGTAGTGTAAGGTTTAAGCTTCTGATCGTTCAACTGTACTTTCAGTGTGTAATCCTTCGACTCATCTGTCTGCGCAACACCACGCAGAACGTGCGACTTAAACTCAGAGTCGAGGGCAACCTCAAAAGCAACACGGATTTGCTGAGATTGAGATGGAACAACACGAGTCCACAAGGTAATCCCATGCGGTTGCGGATCTCCAGAAGCGACACTTTGGGGGAAAATTCCTGTCGCAGCATTGACAGGTTGGATAGCAAACAGACTACTGGCTTGCAAATCATTCAATCCCAAAAGTTTGGGAATCTCCTCGCCAGCCCATATAACTACGCCAGTTGCTAGCGAATACTTTAGAAAAGTCCGTCTATCCATTCATTTATCCTCTGTTAACCTGACCCTCAACAACTCCACATTGAGCCTTTAGCTTTAACTACTGGTTAACTGTGATTTAAATTTCAGCTAAACCATAGTTAAATACGGCTATTTTTGAGTGAGCTATTTCTCTTAACTGCCCCCATGGTTGAATCAGAGAACTAAAAGCAAGCTGAGTCCGGCGATCGCAATCTGCGTTTTCATCAATCGCTTGACGCAGCGGGGTATGGTCCGATACGGTTCAGTTAGGGCGCTCATGGTAGGAATTTCAGACTTGTAGAGACGCGATCGGTCGCGTCTCTACACAGGTTGACGGTTGGCAAATTCTCTTAACTGAACCGTATTGGGGTATGGTCGCCATATCAAAGAGTGCGGACACGATCTAATTCGTTTCAATTTATTTCTGGAATATAATAGGACTTACGTATTGACAGAAATCGTTAACTATGGGTCCGGATGAGTCCGGCAATTCGTAGACCAAAATATGACCCTTCGGGTTCGCCAGTCCCCTACTGCGGGAAACCCGCCTTCAGGGCTGGACTCACCGTAGGGGCGCGGTTTTCGCGCCCTGACAATGTGAGCCTTGCACCTTTATGTGTTCGCTCGTCCGTCTTAAACGACCGAATTCCGTCATACAAATGCAATGAGAAAACACATGCGTACAAAACTAGCAGATGAACGAGAAGATGAAGGCTGTAGTTGACACGTCAGTTTTTATTGCAGCATTAAAAAGTAGTAATATTCAAAGTGCCCCCGTAAAAGTCCTGTCTAGGCTGGTACGAGGGTAATTTTATATTGATTTTAAGTCAATTAGTAGTGTTCATTCCCTGAAGATCCCCCCAACCCCCCTTAAAAAGGGGGGCTTATTCCCCCCTTTTTAAGGGGGGTTAGGGGGGATAAAAGCCTTAACTGAACGGTATTGGATTTTAAGTCCTCAGGTATTAGAAGAAATAGTAAGAAAACTTCTGGAATACGATTTTGAAGAGGAACTAATCACGGATCTTTTGTCTGACCTGAAGCTGTATGCGTTAATGATACCAGGAGACTACAGCACAGATTATTTGGATCGAATAGACCCGAAGGATAATATGTTATTGGCAGCAGCATTTGAAGCCAAAGCGAATTATTTAGTAACTCTTGACAAAAAACATCTACTACCGCTTAAGCACTTTAAGGGAACTAGTATAGTAGCACCATTTCAATTTAATAAAGAAATTGAGAGTTACAAGCAAGGAGAAAACAGTCAATAGGAAACAATGATATTTTCACTACTTAGCAACGGATTCGGCAACGGATGACAAACACGGATGTAACGGATGAGTTAACGATGGGCATAACAGATCAAGCATCCGCGCTCATCATCCGTTGCCAAACTTGTGAGCTTGAATTATTCACGGATTAACCTCTATAGTAGACCAAACCTGAGACTCGTCGCGCAGATACAACCGACGGTTTTGGGGATCGCCTCGTAATTCTAAATGATCCACTTTCACTGGATCGAGTAACAATAAGCAAAAGTTTGGTAAGGGGCTAGCTGGATCGGGGGGAGGCGGGGAGAAAGCTTCTGAGTTAGCTCTGGTTTCACCAGGATAGGGCCAAGCAAATTGTAACCGAGCATTATCTGAAAGGTCTTGCCAAGTACACCGACGAGCGAGTTGGAGTTCGGAATCGGGATAATTAGCGTCGATCAAAGTCAGTTCTCCCGCAAGGCGAAATTGTTCGCGAGTTTCAGTGAAGTACCAGCATGCTTCTGCCCAAGGTTGATGGAGTATTTGGTCAAGTTTCTGGCTACGAGTGTCTATGATGGTTTTGAGTTGGTTGGTATCACCAACAAAGCCCCGAAAGACGACGGTACGATTAGCGGGGCGTCCATCAGTTTGGACAGTCGCTAATTGAAAGTAGCGGGAGTAGGGCTGGCTGCGGTTGCGCTCAAGTGCTTGGGCGAGAGGCTTGAGCCAAGGGGTAATAGTCATGATCAAGAATTAAAAATTAAAAATTAAAAATCGTGAATGCCATTGCTGGCAAGCATCCTAGCATTTGAGTCGGCATAAAAATAAATGTGTTCTAATATACAAGTTTACTGTAATCGTTGCAGCACTTGACAAGCGCGTAAATCTGACAATTTTTGAATCTTTGACCCTCAGGAATTGTTAGCGTATAGTCTTAATCTGTCTATAAATGAGCAACAAGACTTGAGTTATGGTTCGCGAACTTGAACGAAAACGTCAGAGTACAAAGTTTCCAGAATCTGCCCCAGCTGCCAATCCGGTATTTTTTAGGACATATAGTCGCCGTGGAGAAGCCCCAATCAGGGAAACATGGGATCAGGTGTGCGATCGCACCATCACTAGCTTAATCAACATCGGGAAGCTACTTCCCCACGAAGCTGATACAATATCGCGGATGCAGCGAAACTTGAAAGCTTTACCCAGTGGACGCTGGTTATGGGTTGGTGGTACAGATTGGCAAGCAAGGGCAAAAAACTTTTCAGGGGCATATAATTGCACCTCTACTAACCTCCAAGACTGGAGTGCTTTTGGGTTAATGATGGATTTGGCAATGATGGGCTGTGGTACTGGAGCGGTTATAGAACCAAAATATACAACTGCTTTACCCCCGATCCGCAATTGCTTAGTCGTACAAATGCAGGGTGAGATTGGCATGACTCCTCGCCTTTCACGTCATGAGGAAACTCAAGTCAACATTGAGGGCGATCGCGTCACCATTTACGTTGGAGATAGTCGTCAAGGTTGGGTGAAGTCATACCAAACTTTGTTGGAACTCGCCAGTGATGAACGATTTTCCGGAGAAGTTGAAGTTATTGTCGATATTAACGATGTCCGGAAAGCGGGAGAAACGCTTAAAGGCTTTGGCGGCGTTGCTAATCCTGTGAAATTACCTGAACTTTATGAGCGTTGTGCGTCCATCCTTAATAAAGCTGTAGGACGACAATTAAATTCAGTTGAATGCTGTTTGTTAATTGATCAAGCGGCTGTCACGATTGTCGCCGGTAATATTCGGCGCTGTTTACCTGAAGATGCGTTGGTTCATACGAATCAAGGTCTTGTTCCCATTCGTGATGTCCAAGTAGGTGACCTAGTGCAGACGCCTCTCGGATTTCGACAAGTTGTTGATAAATTCGACCAAGGATATCAGGATGTCTATGAAATTGAAACCAATGCTACTTACCCCAGGGCAACTTTAAACCACCAAGAAGCAGTTCTTTTTGATGCTAAAGGGGGAATTAATTGGAAGTCAGTTGCAAGTCTAGTTGAGGGCGATCGCCTTCTACACAATACGCAATTGCTACCTGGTACAGTCACCCATCTGCCTATTGACTTTACAGAATCTAGACCCTCTCTTAGTCGAACCGCTAAGTCGTTGATTATTCCCGATCTCACACCGGAAGTGGCGTGGCTAATTGGGTTGACCCACGGTAATGGCTATGTTGCCCTTGGTCGCGTTGAATGGGCAATGAACAGCTTGGATGCTCACCTTTTTCCAAGAATTCAAGCTAAAATAGATGCTGCTTTAGCTTTATTTGGACTTACTGCTTCTCACAGCATCACCAAGGGTGAAAACACTGCTAGATCAATTTGCTCATCCATTCGATTCGCTGAATATTTCCATAAGTACATTAAGCAGCCTAATGTTCCCCTTGAAGTTCCTAGTTTTATTCTGCAAGGTTCAGTAGATATCAGATCTGCTTACCTGGCTGGATTAATGGATAGCGACGGTGCTGTTAATAACAGACCCCCATACTTAGTCACGACGGTTTATCGCTCATTTATCAGGCAAGTTGGAGCAGTTTTATCCAGCTTAGGCATCGCTGGCAGAATTAGCATTACTCATCCTAAGTACAACCTCAAAATTCCAGCCCTAAAAGAGCGTTACAACGATCTCATTGCTCTCCACTCTGTCAAAGGATTGTTAAAGCAAGGACTTAAAACGTATGGCTTCACCGTCCCTGGTGCTATTATGCGGGAGGCTTATACCTATAGCGAGATGCGAGAAATGGGTTTCCAGGGTTCTAGCTCTGTTGATGCCAATTATGAACGCTATCTCGCTGAGTCAGATATCTCATTAGATATTCCAGTCACAGTCAAAGGACTGGGCAGCTACGATCATGTCCAAACTTATGACATTGAAGTTGAAGAAGCTCATTGCTTCTACTGTGATGGCTATCTAACACATAACAGTGCAGGAATCCGCCAGTTCGATAGTGATGATGAATTAGGAGCTACTGCCAAAGATAATTTATGGCAGCAGGATGAAAATGGCAACTGGCGCATTGATCCTGAGCGTGATGCTCTCAGGATGGCAAATCATAGCAGGGTTTTTCACCATAAACCAACCCTAGAAGAATGTATTGATGCGGTTCGTAAACAGTATTACAGTGGTGAGGGAGCTATTCAATGGGCTGGTGAAGCCATAGCTAGAGCCAACTGTGACCTATTGCAAAATTCTGAACTAAAAGTTGATTTTCTCAAAGCATATGCTCAGGGAAAAGCTAAAGATTGGCTGCAAAAGTATTATCCTCAAATTGGTGAAAGGGAGCTAGAACATAGGTTGGCTCGCTACGGTTTAAATCCTTGTCATTCAGGCGATACATTAGTCTCAACTGACCAAGGATTAGTACCTATCAAAGAATTAGTTAGCAAGCATTTCCTCGCCTTAGTTGATTTACGATCTGTGGGATTAGGTGGTGTTAAGTTAAGTAACGCGATTGCTTTTTCTACTGGTGTACAGACAACATACCTTGTCACATTAGAAAATGGGCTTCAGATGAGATGTACTGCTGACCATCAACACTTTACTAATCAAGGATGGATAGCTACTAAAGACTTGTCTGGTGTTCATGCTATCTATATCCAGAAAGGAGAAGGGAGCTTTGGTAAAGGTACTATCACAGTTGAGCAAGCTCAAATGCTAGGTTGGTTGTATGGTGATGGTTCAATTTATCAAGGATACAGGGGCTTAGATGTAGTATTTTACATCAATCAAAAAGAGTACCCAACGGCGTTTCCTGTTCTAGCTTCCGCAGTGGAATCTTTGACAGGGTACAGCCATAAGCCTAGTTTAGTGAAAGGAGTTTATACCTTTCATAGTGGCTCACCTTTAATTAACTCATTTCTTAAAAAGTTAAATGTAGAATCTAAGGAATGTTTACCAAATAGTTTTTTCTCTCAATCAAAAGAGGTAATTATTGGCTTCTTACAGGGATTATTTTCTGCCGATGGTTGCGTAAGTGTTAAGGCAAGGCATATCGAACTTCGTAACCGTTATAAAGAATTACTCAGGCAAGTTCAGCTATTACTACTAAACCTGGGAATCAAAAGCAGTCTGAAAATTAAGCAAAAAGCAGGAGGGAAAGGTGTTCCATATATCTTGAAAGATGGAACTGAAAAAGTAAGTCAAAACCGGGGATGTTGGCAACTGATAATTTACTCAGGAGATGGAGCCAGAAACTTCTGGAAATTAATCGGGTTTCCACTTGTACCAGAAAAACAGCAACGGTTAGAACAACTAGCTACAAAGGAGATATCAAGGAATTATAGTGAGGCTGTTGTCAGCCAGCGGTTTACTTCAAAAGTTCAAAGTATAGAAGAATTTGGTGAAGAACCAGTTTACGATCTTCATGTTCCACTGACTCACTCTTTCATTGCTAACGGTTGCGTTACTCACAACTGTGGGGAAATTATTGGCTCTAATTTTCACTGTAATCTCAGTGAAATTCACCTGAATCAAATTGACCCAGACAACTACAAAGAACAGGAGGAAGCTTTCACCGCAGGTGCACTATCTGTAGCAGCACTTTTGCATCACGAATTTCTTGAACCCCGCTACCAGTACAGCCGGGAATTAGACCCGATTGTTGGTGTTTCTTTTACAGGCTTATTTGATTTCTTTGTTCATGCTTTTGGGGTTGATTGGTTGCGCTGGTGGGCAGAAGGAAGACCCGCCACTGCACAAGGATTAACGTTTAAGCGACGGGAGGAGGAATACCTAAGTTTCTGGAAAGATATTGTACATCGCGTTGTTTGGGAGTACTGCGATCGCCACAATCTCAAACGTCCAAATCGCTGCACCACAGTTCAACCGAGTGGCACCAAATCTTTGTTAACTGGTGCTAGTCCTGGATGGCATCCTCCAAAAGCGCAAAGATTTATTCGGCGGATCACCTTCGGTAAAAATGACCCAGTAGCTTTAGCTTGTATTGACTACGGCTACAATGTGATTCCTTCCCAATCTGACAAAGATGAACAAGGCAATTTGTTAAACGATCCCTTTGACCAAAGAGTCAGCGAATGGCTGATCGAAATTCCTGTAGAAGTTTCTTGGGCTAACCTACCCGGTGCTTCGGAAATCGATATTTCTAAGTTTGACGCTTGTACCCAATTCGACTTTTATCATCAGGTATTCAAACACTTTGCTACTCACAACGTCTCAGCAACAATAGAAATGCGAGAAGCAGACATTGAACCATTAGGTCAGCGAATTCACCAAGCAATTAAAGATGACGAAGGCTACATTTCAGCAGCACTTTTAGGGAGGTTTGATGACCATCAATCTTTCCCACGTTTACCTTTTGAGCCTGTAAGTAAGGAGCAGTATTACCAGTTAGTTCAAGATGTTTTAAAACGTCGCCGCACAAATGATTTTCATGAAGTTCTTATGCGCTACGATTCTGGTGAACTGACTGAAGCAGGTCCAAGCGGTTGTGATTCTGATAAATGTATGTTCCCTGAACAGCAACCAATGTCTAACAGCTGAATGCTTTAAGTTAGCGATCGCAACTGGTTTATCAGCATAAATAGCAGTGTGGTAATCTTGAACTACCCCGCCCTGCCCTGACTGAGGGCGGGGATTTTTATATATAGCAATCCTAAATGATTTGTGAAAAATTTTAAGTTGCGTAGGGTGGGCACTGCCCACCATATTCAGGTCTTGTGCGGCATAGCCCTGCCTACATGTATTTCTGGAATTTTCACAATTGAAATAGGATTGCTATATGAAGAATTAG
>CAZZYE010000043.1:757-18646 GCA_964658145.1 uncultured Stigonema sp. | reverse complement strand
GATGCGCGTAGTTCATTTGTTCGCATTGAAAGGGCTGGGTGGGTACTGCCCACCACATCTAGCTTTTGGTGGGCAGTGCCCACCCTACACCACTTAAAATTTTTCACAAATCATTTAGGATTGCTATAGGCTAATGCAAAAGTACCCTGAAGGGTACTTTTAAATTTTCAGTAGCTTTTTCAAAATAAGGTGTGCTACTAGCATTTACTTAAACAAAATAGTCAGGATGGTGATGCGTCCTTTCGCCAGAAAAATTCTTGAAATAAATGCCGCATCAATAATTTTGTTTTCTTACTCCCGAACCGCCATCTCTATTACCGATCTTCTTCTCCTCTTTCTCCCTTGTACTTCGCGTCTAGCCTGCGGCAACTGCAAAGCAGTACGCGGTTCATTCAAATAAGTATTCTTTGAGCGGGAAGGAGTAATAGTGCCACTAACCTTTAATACACGTATAAAAACTGTTATTACTATACTTATAAGTATAATAGTATACATTTATAATCAACCGATTACTAAAGGAGTATCTAGGGTTGAAACTTAGATGGAAAAAACAGCGTCAGGACTAAGCTAAATTATACTTGCTCTTTTTGAGCAGGTGCAAAATGTCAAATTTTAAAACCTCTCAATAGAGGAAAACGGTCGTTCACCCCTACTTGCATTCTCATCAACTTTGGGCAAATCGCACACAGACTTATTGAAACAACATCTGGTAGTTTATAAAACTTAAAGATTTAATAAAATCCAGAAAATGGCTCTCTTCACTAGATTTAAGACACTTTAAGGTTGAAAGCAACCTTCCCAACGCAGAAAATGCTGCATAAGTCCTGTGATTTAAAACGTAATAAAAGTGGAATCACTGAAATGTCATTATGGACATCATTCCATTAGAGGCAACTGCCAGAGAAAAAGTTGAGTGGGACGAAAGGGGGTTGTGATGCAAACTTTAAAACAGGGTTTCGAGGAGCGCAATCTCACTATGGCACAAGAAATGGAAGAACTGGCGCAATATTGGCAAAAGCGTCTAGCAGTGGAGTGTCCAGAACAAAGTGAGGCTTCCAGGGAAAGTATTATTCGTTGGCTTTTAGGAAGTGACTCAAAACGGTTTGAGATGATCAACCCTAAAGAACTGGAGATTGCAAAGCTGGCGATGGAATATCGCTATCGGATTTTAATTCAACGATACTTGGGTACGGGGCGTTCTGGTGCTTATCGTAATTTGATTACTCGACTGGGAAGTATAGTGACATTACGAAATAAGATTCAAACTTGGATATCCCTGAGTCGCGATCGCCAGCGCAGTGTACTGGATGTACTGCTTGAAGTGCTGCAAGAACTAATGCAAGGCGATAGCTACATCCAGCAGCAAATGGTCTGCATTGGCGAGTTTACAAGTAATCCTCAACTACAAAATGCACTGCTGTTCGCTAGTATAGAAGAGTATTGTCTACGACCAGTACGTAATCAACCGCTACTAGTCTATCGCTTTGTTAACTACCTAAAAAGCACTCAGCGTGGTGGCTTGACCCAAGTGCCTAGCAGTGACCAAGTCAGGCTAGTCTCGGAAGAAATTCTGACAGACGATAGTGATAATCGGGTTAACTTATTGGATAGCCAGGCGATCGCAGAATATCAAGAGGCACAAGATCAGGAGGAGCAACAGGCGCTACGTCAAGCGGTTCAACAGGAATTTGAAAATTATTTACTTGAAAATATCGGATTGGAGGCGGTGCAGTGGCTGAGACTTTACCTAAAAGGCAAGTCTCAAGATGAGATCGCCAAAAAATTAAATAAGCCAATTCAGTTCGTTTACCGTTTGCGAGAAAAAATTAGCTACCATGCTGTGCGTGTGTTTGCCCTTAAAGGTAAACCAGAACTTGTAGATAACTGGCTCTCAACTTCCTTAAAAGAACATAACTTGGGACTAACGCAAAAGCAATTTGACCTCTTGTTAGAAAAATTGACTGCTATGCAACGGCAGATCCTGGAACTGCGCCTTGCAGACAATGCAATAGATGCGATCGCCCAACAGTTAAAACTCAAAACTCATCAAGTGATGGGCGAATGGACTAAAGTCTATCTTGTAGCTCAATCTCTCAGAACTCAAGAATAATCTGCACCACGATCGCGTAGACCACAATAGAACCGTAGGGGCGGGGTTACCCCGCCCTTACAATGTGGCGGCTACAGATAGTCGGCTCTACAGCAGTTTGATTTAATACCTAATTATATCTAAGTGACAGTACTCTTGTAGCTTTTGATAGGATAGAAGGAAAATTAAGAAATCAAACCATATGTTGTCTTCAGAGGGCAAATCAACTGGTATCGAAGTCATTAGTAAGCAGGTGCTATCTGCGACTCCTCCTCAGTCTGTGTCAAAACTAGATCGCGATCAAATATTCCAGAACATTGAAAATATCTTGTCCTTTGAAGCTTGCCTCTACCACCAAATTTTACCCTTGAGATTAGAAGACAACAACCTATTGCTGGGTATGGTCAATCCCCAAGACAGTGGGGCACTAGATTACGTTACTAATATATTGTCTTATATGAGTAACGTCATGGTGACTCAGCTGATAACAGCCGATACTCACCGTATGATACTCTCAGCTTACCTCAACTACAAGAACAGCATTATGCCATCTGCCTCTTTGGCGGAGCAGCCCAAGGCAAACCTCGATCAAGACAAAAAGGCAGCTACTATCGGCACGGGAATAATTCCGGAACCAATGGTCTTAACTCAGACACAAACCTCTCAACATTCCGTTGATCAGGCAAATTCTCCTCCCAGCATAGACCATAGCGTATCTAGAACTGCTCCCCATCCCGATTATTCTGACACCACACAGAGGATTTTTAGAAGAAAACAAGAGGGTACTGGCGATGCGGTATCCAGCAATATAACTGTTTTACAACTACCAGTTCCTGAGCAATTCGGTTCAATGGAGGGACTAGCAACACTACCGCCCAAAAAATTACTGGCAGAATTACTAGGGCGAGTTCTCACGGGGGGAATTGGGAGGCTGTATTTGGAAAGACGACCTTATCACGGCAGGATACTCTGGAGTGAAAATGGAGTCTTGCAGTCTGTATTAGAAAAACTACCTCTTTCCGTTTTCCAAGGGGTACTTAATGAATTGAAGCGATTTGCATCTCTACCTCTTACCACACTTGCAGAACCAAAACAGGTCGATAAGGAATGCTTGTATCAACAAAAACGTTTGTTATTGCGCTTGCGAGTCATGCCGGGAATGTACGGCGAAGAGGGGACATTACAAGTGCTGCGGGGTGCAGCATTAAAGTTTTATCAACAACAACAACAGGCGCGCCTCAGCCGCGATGCTTTAGGAATTTCCCAGCAATTAAGCTACAAGTTGCATGAACTGCAAGAACGACTTCTCCTCAACCAGGATGCGAACTCAAGATCATTAGAGGCTTTCACTAGGTTGAACCAACTGTTGGAAAATTTAGACCATCAGATCAGAATACTCATTGAGGCTTCAGAGCAACCAAAAAACAGCAAATAAAAACTCTGTCAGTGAAACTGCTGATTTCGATCTTATACTTATTATGTTGTAATAGAAGGCGAAAACCGAACAACGATAGCGTGAAGGTATTACGGTTCGTCGTCAATTCCTGTGTCAATCAGGCAAGGGATTGAAGACTATATCGAAACCTGCACCCAAGAGTGCTGGTTATTGAACCAAGAACCTCCCGACTTTTAGTTGGGAGAGTGTCAAGGTAGGAAAAAATATATAGTAGCAAACCATTATTTCCGCTCCCGATCCATTTTTTGCAGATATTTCATGCAGACTGAGGTTTTTAGTGGGCTTTTCCCTTTAATGAGTACAGCCAGTCCCCAAACATTGGAATGGCTGCTAACTGTTGCAATTGAACATGAATACCCAACTGGGCGAGCCGTTTTGATGGAAGATGCCTGGGGTAACGCAGTTTACTTCGTGGTTTCTGGTTGGGTTAAAGTCCGGCGCACTGTAGGCGATGATTCTATCGCCCTGGCAATTTTAGGTCGGGGCGATTTTTTCGGAGAAATGGCAATTTTAGATGAATCTCCGCGGTCAACTGATGTCATTGCCCTTTCGAGAGTGAAATTACTAAGTATCTCTAGAGAGAGCTTTATTCAAATATTGTTCAAAGATCCGCAGTTACATCACCGAATGCTGCAACTCATGGTGCGGCGATTGCGACACGTTAACATGCGCTTGCAAATGCGGTCTTCACCGCCTGCGGTTAAACTAGCCCATACCTTAGTCAGTTTAGGCGAAAACTATGGTCAGGAATCAGATTTGGGAAAGGAAATTTTTCACATTCCTTACAAAGATTTAGCAGAGGTGACAGAAATTGGTATTGAAGAAACTACCAAAATCATGGAAAAGCTGCATGAGAAAGGTTGGATCAAAATTGACAGTGCCAATCAGGTAGTTTATCTCCTCAACTTTAAGCAGTTAATGAATTTGGCTGGTAAAGTCTAACTGAATCCGTAGTCCACAGCCAATATTCCATAGTCAATAGTCGATAGTTGGTGATTTATTGACTAATGTAGAGACGTTGCATGCAACGTCTCTACAATAATCATTAATCACTTAGAAATCTATACTCCTAAATACAAATGACTGAAGCAACCGCACTTCGCCACAACATCACTGTTGAGGAAAGCTTACCGACAATTCATTACCAAGTGGCAATGCCCCAACCAGAAACCCACCTGTTTGAGGTGACTTTGCGCCTTGTGGGCTACCCATTGCCGATTCTCGATTTGAAACTACCGGTATGGACACCAGGTTCCTACTTAGTGCGGGAATATGCTAGGCATTTACAGGATTTTGCTGCTGAGGCAGGAGATAAGCCTTTGGTTTGGCGGAAAATTAGTAAGAATCACTGGCAAGTACAGACAAGAGGCAATACATCCATAAATGTGCATTACCGCATTTTTGCAAATGAGCTATCAGTACGGACAAATCACTTGGATGCAACCCACGGCTATTTCAATGGTGCAGCATTGTTTTTTAGACTACCCGGTCGGGAAGGGCAACCAATTCAAGTTACGATCGCACCACCACGCCCAGAATGGCAAGTAACTACGGCATTACCCTCTGTTCCAGGACAAGCTAACACTTTCAGCGCTGCAGATTTTGATACCCTTGTCGATAGTCCCTTCGAGATTGGTTGCCACCAATTGTATCATTTTGAGGTATTAGGAAAATCTCATGAATTGGCAATCTGGGGGCAGGGCAATTTTCAAGCACACCAGATAATTACTGATGTCAAGAAAATTATCGTAGCGGAAGCACAGATGTTTGGCGGTTTGCCATATGAAAGATATGTGTTTCTGTTACATTTATTTTCTCAAGCTTATGGAGGTTTGGAGCATAAAAACTGTAGCTCGTTAGTTTATCAACGGTTTGGATTTCGCGATCCCGATAAGTACGAGCGCTTTATACAATTGGTTGCACACGAGTTCTTTCACTTATGGAACGTCAAGCGCATTCGCCCCAAAGCACTAGAAGTTTTTGATTACGACTGCGAAAACTATACACCATCCCTATGGTTTTGTGAGGGAACAACAAGTTACTACGACTTACTGATTCCTTTACGCGCCGGAATTTATGATGCTAAGTCATTCTTGAATAATTGGAGCAAGGAAATTACTAGGTTTCTAAATATACCAGGACGTAAGGTGCAATCCCTTTCGGAGTCGAGTTTTGATGCTTGGATTAAGCTGTATCGTCAAGATGCCAATAGTAATAATTCCCAAATGTCTTACTATTTAAAAGGGGAAATGGTGTCTTTATTGCTAGATTTGCTGATTCGTTCACTGCATAAAAATCAGCGATCGCTTGATGATGTGATGTTCCTGATGTGGCAGCAATTTGGCAAAGACGAAATTGGCTACACGCCAGAACAATTGCAGCAAGTCTTTGAATCGGTCGCGAAAATAGATTTATCAAATTTCTTTGCCCGCTACATTGATGGTACTGAGGATTTGCCCTTCAATGATTACCTGGGAGCTTTTGGCTTGCAACTGGTAGCGGATACAGAGGAAGAATCTTACTTTGGGGTTAAGGGAATTACTGAGAATGGCAGGGAGTTAATCAAGTTTGTTGAGGCGGGTTCACCTGCACAATTAGCAGGAATTGACCCTGGGGATGAGTTGCTGGCAATTGATGGGATCAAGGTAACGGCGAGTCAGTTAAGCGATCGCCTCAAAGATTACCAACCAAGTGACACTATCCAAGTTACGGTTTTCCATCAAGATGAACTGCGTACCCATCCAGTAACTCTAGCTAATCCACGTGTGAGTAGGTATCAAGTAAAACCTGTCACTCATCCTAACTCTACGCAGCAAGAAAACTTTGCTGCGTGGTTAGGTACACCGATAAACAATTCGTAACTCGTAATTTGTAATTCGTAATTGAGTTAGTCATTACGAATTACGAACCATTAATTACTAATTACAGAAGTAATGTAAGTAATATTTAGGCAAGGTAGATAATTCATCAAAGGAGAGGTATATGACAAAGTATGTATGTAACGTCTGCGCTTATGAATATGACCCAGAAGTAGGCGATCCCGATAGCGGAATACAACCGGGAACAGCTTTTGAAGATATTCCAGACAACTGGGTATGTCCAGTATGTGGAGCGGTAAAAAGCGATTTTGAGCCGCAGGAGGGATAAAAGCTGCTTGACGCCCACAAGACTGCTACTGTCGGCTAGGATCAAAAATGTAGTACAACATAATTATCAAGTGACAGTGGAACCGCTACGGGTAATAGTTGTGGGCGGTGGAGCAGCAGGTTTTTTTAGCGCGATCGCCTCTGCTCAAGCCAATCCCCACGCTCAAGTTACTTTACTCGAAGCCAGTCGGCAACCACTGGCTAAAGTTCGCATTTCTGGCGGCGGACGCTGCAACGTCACTCACGCTTGCTTCGACACGTCTGGGTTAGTGCCAAATTACCCCAGAGGCGGAAAAGCTCTATTAGGTGCCTTCACTCGTTTTCAAGCTCAAGATACAGTAACCTGGTTTGCTACTCACGGAGTGCCGCTAAAAACCGAACCTGATGGCAGGATGTTTCCGATTACAGATAGCTCAGAAACTGTAGTTAGATGTTTAATGGATGCAGCTTCTTCATCAGGAGTTGAATTGCGTACAGGACTACCTGTTATATCAGTAAAATTATTGAGGAGAGACGTTCCGGCGGAACGTCTGTACTTTGAGGTTTTCCTGAAATCAGGAGATATTTTGGAGTGCGATCGCCTAATCCTGTCTACAGGTAGTAATCCAATAGGGTATAAAATAGCACAAGGATTAGGACATACAATTAACCCACCAGTCCCCTCTTTGTTTACCTTCAACATTAGCGATCAAAAGCTGAGGGAACTTGCTGGTGTGAGCGTAGACTCTGCTCAGTTGCGCTTAAATTTAGCAGGAAAATCTCACCTAGAACAAACTGGATCAGTGCTCATTACCCATTGGGGTTTGAGTGGTCCAGCTGTGCTGAAACTTTCTGCTTGGGGTGCGAGAGTGCTTCACGACCGTCACTATCAAGCCACTTTGCTGATTAATTGGCTACCGCAACTTGACCAAGAAGAAGTGCGGCAGAAATTGTTAGCAGTCAAGAATGAATGGGCGAAGCGGGCGATCGCATTGCATCGCGGCGTTGACTTACCTCACCGCCTTTGGCAGTACATTATTTCCCGTGCAGGAATTGTAACAGAAGACCGTTGGGCAGAACTATCTACCAAAACACTCAATCAGTTGGTACAAGAACTTACCCAAGGACAATACTTAATCAATGGTAAAGGAGCCTTCAAAGAAGAATTTGTCACCTGTGGTGGTGTAAATCTTAAAGAAGTCAACTTTAAAACAATGGAAAGTAGGTTAGTTCCAGGTCTTTACTTTGCTGGAGAAATTTTGGATATAGATGGTGTCACTGGCGGCTTTAACTTCCAAAGTGCTTGGACAACTGCTTATTTAGCAGGGTTGGCGATGGCAAACTCCACCTATGATTAAAGTGGAGCATGTCAGTTTTGCAGAAATGTAGTTTCTTGTGGCACGTAGGGCGGACAGGATGCCCACCCCACAATAAATGCTTTATGCTATAGATATAAGCTAGTTAATACAAATTCAATGAGAGCAGTTGAAGTAACAGGAAGTATTGATGAAAAAGGACAGTTATATCTAGACCAAACGATAAATGTAGCAGCCCCTAGCCGAGTTCGAGTCATAGTTCTATTTCCAGAAGTTACAGATGAAATAGAAGAGAACGATCCTGACGATACGAGTGTTGAACAAATAAAATCCAGTCTCAGGAGAGCGTTGCAGGAAGCTACATCTGGTCAGCGCCTACCGCTTTCCCAAATGTGGGAGGGAATTGATGCCGAGTGAATCTGCATCAGTTCAAATCTATCTCACGCCTGAGTACAAGCGAAACTTACGCGACCTCTCCAAGAAATACCGAAACATTCGTTCTGATACCCAAACAGTCATTGAGCAGTTGCAAACTGGGAATTTCGTAGGCGATCGCATCTCTGGTATTGGCGATAATTATATTGTCTACAAAGTTAGACTTCGCAATAGCAATATCCAAAAAGGAAAAAGTGCAGGTTATCGCTTGATTTTTCAAGTTGAGTCACCTAGTAGTATACTTCTTTTAACCATCTACTCAAAATCAGACCGAGAAGACATTAATTCAAACGAGATTCTCGACATCTTAGCTGAGTTCTACGAACCTTGACAAATTACACAGTGTGTGATCAAAGACCGTTGGCTACTACAGTTCATGTCGTTCCATCTGCCAGGATGCAACCAGTAGACACAGCACGGTTAATATGAGCGTAATACCCATCGCAATCCAAGCTTCAGGTGGGAAACGACCGGCTACCGTTTCAACCGCATAGCGTTGCAGTGCCGAAAAGCTGTACGGTTCAATTTGCTGTAAGTGTTGATTAGAATTCAAACTCGCTCCTCCGATAAAAACGAAGAGCGCGATCGCGGTCACTATTCCAATGTTGCTAAATAAGGTACCCAGCATCAGAGTCAGTGCCAGAATAAACAGCAGCAGCAAATAAACCATCAATACACTGACGAGGTAACCCAACAGAAAAGACACCGGAGGCAGTCCGAACATTACTGCAGTCAACAACAGGCTTTCGACCGTAGGTTTTCGTTAGGTCTTTTGTTGAAATAATGAGATCGGGTTGTATCACAACAGTCTAAAGGGTGTCAGTAGCATTGGATACTGTTGGCGAATGTACTACAGAGGTTTGAAAGTAGAGACGCGATTAATCGCGTCTCTACAGATAACGTTCATCCGCGTGATTCAGCAACACCTATTTTTGAATTCGCCAACAGTATCTTCGCCACTTTTACCCCTGACTGTGCTTCTTCAAAACTCCTGGTTCTTGCTGCATGGGCAAGACATCTAAAATATCGGTTTGAGAACAATATTTCAGGTCTTCAAGACAATCTAGCCGCAACAGACGTTTACCGTGACTGGCGAGGTGGAGAAGTCCCAATAAGTTATTTTGCCACTGAGAGTAAAGGGCGATCGCGTTAATGACTTCATCGTTACCTGCTAGTTCGTCAAGTGACAAGTTGGTTTGCTGCACAACACTGTGGGCGATTGCACCTGCACAAGCTGTGTCTTCTAAGGAAAAACTGCCTTCCCAACCTGAACCTACGATCCACACTGTTTCTGGTTGCTGTTCTAAAAGATATTGCACCACTGCAGCACGGTTGATCAAAGCGGCTGCTAGTACAGTTTTTGCATCCTGCACTCGTTGTAAAGCACGTGTACCATTGGTAGTACTTATAAACAAGCGCTTTCCTTGCACACGCTCTGGTGTACAGTCGAGAGGAGAGTTACCCAGATCGTAGCCAGGAACTTTCGCGCCGCCACGTTCTCCAGCTCGTAGCCGTTTTTCCGCAGGCCAAGATTCGCTCTTGTGCATGAGTTGATCTAAATCGCTGAAGACTTGAACTGCTTCGCCTCCAGATGCCAAGACTGTCGCCATTGTAGTGGTAGCTCGCAGCACATCAACTGCGATCGCGCATTCTGGCACTTTATCCGTTGGAGTCAATTCGGGAGTGTGATAAACGAATAGCTTCACGCGCTAAATACACCTAATTTGATACCGAAATTACATTTTACCCAGATAATGTCACAAACCACAGTGACAGTTCATGCTTCAGCATTTTTGCGGCTGGGAATCCGGGCTGGCTGTTTTTTGGCAATTTCTGCTATTCTCAGCATAATAGCTGATCAAATACAAGCTGAACATGTAATCTGAAAAAGAACAGCCCCGAAGAAGCTGTGTTTGACTAAGGGCATACGGCAAAAAGCATAAATATTATTTCCATTCCCCATTCCCCACTCCCCATTCCCCACTTCGATATGGCACCTTTACCTGACTACCGTCCCAAACAACTGTCTGTTGGTCCTTTGGAAGCAGAAATTTTGAATATCATTTGGGAACTTGGTTCAGCTACAGTTAAGGATGTACATGATCGCATTCTTACTGATCCCAACCGGGAATTAGCTTATACTTCTGTAACCACCGTCCTGCGTCGCCTCACTGAAAAAGGTTGGCTTCACTGCGATAAAAAAGAGCGGGCATTTTATTGGCGACCACTGGTGACAAAGCAGCAGGCAGAGGTTATAAAGGCACACGAACAGTTACAGCGTTTTCTGGCGGTGGGCAACCCCGATGTGATTGCAGCTTTTGCAGATAGTTTAGATGAAGCTGCAAGCGACCAAATACAAGCGATCGCCAAACGTATTCAAGCCGCACGGCAAGCAAGGGAGGAACTTTAATGCATCTGATCATGATTTTAGCTGCTTTGGCAGGTGCTTACTGGACACGAAGATGCACATGGACTGATATCCATTGCAATTGGAGTGTGCGGTGGCGGCGATCGCTATTTTTATTTCTCTTTCCTCCCTTGCTAATTTTGATGACAGTGGTGTCCCTCTTGTGCATGGGACCTCAAGGTAAAATGGGCGGGTTACAGACAGGCTGTTTCGGTTATGCGATCGCATTAAGCTGTCTTGCATTTTTTAGCATTTTGTGCATTAAATTGACTTGGGAGGGATGGCAGTCTGTGAAATCCGCCCGAAACTGTCCCCTAATTCATCTTGCGGGTAGACAAGTCCGACTCCTAAACACAGGAGCGCTGTTTGCAGGTCAAATCGGTTTTTGGCAACCTGAACTTGTTCTCAGCCAGGGATTGCTACAAACTCTCTCACCAGATCATTTAGAAACTGTCTTAGCTCATGAGCAGGGGCATTACCATTACCGGGATACATTCTGGTTTTTCTGGTTGGGATGCATGCGTGCCTGCACCGCCTGGTTGCCAAACACAGACGCCTTGTGGCAAGAACTCTTAGTCTTACGCGAACTACGTGCAGACGCACACGCTGCATTACAGGTAGACCCCTTACTGCTAGCGGAATCACTTCTGTTAGTCGTAAATACTCCGCCTGTATCCTCAGAAATTTGCTGTGCGGCATTGGGTTCACCTAGCATAGACCGCTTAAACCAGAGAATAGATGCTCTGCTAGCACAACCAGAACCAATCCCAGAAGCTCAATTACAGTCTTGGAATTACTTTCTCTTAGCGTTCTTGCCGTTGGTGACAGTAATATTTCACACCTAATAAGTTAGGATCTCGGAGTAGGAGCAGCCCTCCCGGAATACATTCCCACGCAGAGAGTGGGAACGAGAAAAGTCGGGAAAGAGCGTGTTTGTAAGGGGTTTGGCGCGATTGTTGACATGAATGGGCACGGTAGTGTCCGTACTAACTCCTAGCTTAAATGTGACCCGACTTCTTGCTTAGGGACGGGACGATTTTTTTCTTTATAAGTGATAACACTAATACTACCGTCAGCCTCTATATATGCCTTTTTCACGTCAGCAATAAATTCTATGCCTTGCTGACGTAACTGACTCATCAACTCTTGCTCTGTGATCAGTTCACGTTGCATATGACGGGTCATCATCTGACCATTCTTCACAAGCAGCAACGGAGGGGGATTCAAGAGATTCTGAATAAATGCAAATTTGTATCCCAACCAGTTAAGGAAGTAACTCCAAAAAATCATAGTTCCTACCAGAATCGCTCCTTCAGTAATCGATGTATAGTGAGTCACCATGGCATTTTGAGCGGCTTCAGCAAACAGCACGACTACCAGCAAATCGGCAATTCCTAGCGTTCCTTTTTGTCGGCTGGGCATGATGCGTAAAACTGAAAACAGTGCTAGGTACACCAGCGTTCCCCGTATTATCAGTTCAGCAACTGAAACACTGGGAACGAAGATTTCTTGCCAATCGATCTGGAACAATACGTCCATTAGCGTTTTTGTTCTCCCGATTTTTTAGCTTCAATTTCATCAATAAAATCAAAGACAAGATTTGTAAATTTTTCTACTATAAAAATGCTCCATTCGTGGTAAACTCCATCCACAACTATTAATTTTGAACCTTTAATAAGTTGCGAAAACTCTTGTGCAGCCTTCAAAGGAGTTGTGAGATCATTTGCTCCCCACAGTACAAGACAGGGAGATGTAATTTTAGGCAAAAGTGATTTTAAGTCTTTGGTTAATGACAGCAATAGTACTTGGATAGTAGTTTGAGTTCTGAAGAAAAGATTGTAAGAAAATGCTTGAATAATCTGAAGAATTTGCGGGAATCTCATTTGTGGAGTTTGGGCAGTCATTTCTATTGCCCTTTGCATCAACACCAATGGCACAGGCTTTACAGGAATACCTGTACTATCTACTAATATCAAGCTTTGAACAAGGTGCGGCATTAATGCTGCTACGGTAGCGGATATTCCACCTCCTAATGAATGTCCAATTAAATGAACTTTTTTAATTTTTAATGCTTGCAAGAAAGAAATTATAAAGTTAGCATAGTCGTTGTAATCCCAATTTAATTGATAGTCGCTTGATTGGTTAAAGCCAGGTAATGCGGGTGCTATTAATTGATAACGTTTGCATAAAACATTTAAAACTTCTTGGTAAGGCTGAATGCCTACACCCCATCCATGTATGAACAGTATCGGCTCAGAACTTGTTGCTATTCCTCCTTCTAAATAGAAAATTATTTGTTTATCTACATAAACTTGCTTTTCAGCTAATTCATAGCTCACTTCAGTCCCCTTATCAAAATAACTACGTATAATTGATTGATTCATAGCAGGGAACAGGGAATATGAAACCAAAAAAACTACATAGGTAGGTTTAGATCCGCACTTTTAAGAAAGATGTTTTTCGTTCTGGCGTAGGCGCTCATGTAAACTGCGTCCTTGCTTCAATCCCACGCCTTAAGCTGTGGGATACACTGTTCCCTGTTCCCTGTTAAGAGTTCCCTATTCCCTCTGACTAATTATAAATTACGAATTATGCAGTTACTTGCTGTTGATTTTGTTGATTTTGTAATACGGCAGACAATCTATTAAGTGCATTTACGTAAGCTTGGGCTGATGCTACGATAATATCTGTGTTAGCTGCATGACCAGAAAACACTCGATTTTCGTGCTTGAGGCGGATGGTGACTTCCCCAATAGCATCAATACCTCCTGTTACCGACTGTACGGAATACTCAATCAACTGGTTGGGTACATTCACCACACGGTTGATTGCTTTGTAAACAGCATCTACTGGTCCTGTACCGATCGCCGCATCAGTCAATTCTTCACCTTCTGGAGTCCGGAGGGTGACTGTAGCGGTGGGAGTCGCGCGATCGCCGCAGGAAACTTGCACTAACTCTAAACGGAACAAATCGGGGGCTTGTTGGATTTCATCGTTAATGATTGCTTCCAAATCCCAATCTGAAACTTCTTTCTTTTTATCCGCTACCTCTTTAAACCTGATGAAGGCTTTATTTAATTCAGTATCGGACAATTCATACCCTAATTCCCGCAATTGAGTCCGGAAAGCATTTCTTCCTGAATGTTTGCCCAAAACAATTTGATTTTCTGTCAATCCAATTGATTGAGCATCCATAATTTCATAAGTGAGCTTATTTTTCAGCACACCATCTTGGTGAATGCCTGACTCGTGGGCAAAGGCATTTGCTCCTACAATTGCTTTATTTGGCTGTACTAGCATTCCCGTCAAATTAGAAACTAAGCGTGAGGTTTTGTAAATTTGCCTAGTGTCAATATTTGTTAAAAGTTCTTCAGAATCACCCCGGCGTCCAAAAAACGGATTGAAATATTGCCGTCTCACATACAAAGCCATTACCAATTCTTCTAGCGCTGCATTTCCCGCTCGTTCACCAATACCGTTTATAGTACATTCTAACTGGCGTGCACCATTTTTCACGGCTTCTAAGAAGTTGGCAACTGCTAAACCTAAATCATTATGTCCGTGAACGGAAATAATCGCTTGGTCTATATTAGGTACGTTTTCTTTAATACCCTTAATCAGCGCCCCAAATTCGCTGGGTGTGATGTAGCCGACAGTATCAGGAATATTAACTGTTGTTGCGCCTGCAGTGATTACTCGCTCTAATACTTGGTAAAGAAATTCCGCCTCAGATCTGCCGGCATCTTCAGGAGAAAATTCAACATCAGCCGTGAAGGTTTTAGCATAAGCCACCATTTCTTCGGCGATCGCTAGCACTTCTGATTTTGTTTTTTTCAGTTTGTACTTGAGGTGAATATCGCTTGTGGCAAGAAAAGTATGAATTCTACCTTTAGCAGATGGTTTTATAGCTTCTGCTGCTGCTTTAATATCATCCTGCCGCGCTCTTGCCAAAGAGCAAATTATCGGACCATCTTCTGTTCCCACTATTTCGGCAATTTTGCTAATGGCGTTCTTATCTCCAGGACTAGCAAAGGCGAAACCTGCTTCGATTACATCAACACCCAGACGCGCCAGTTGCTTTGCTATTACTAGCTTTTCATCTATATTCAGGGTTGCTCCCGGACTCTGCTCACCATCTCGGAGTGTGGTGTCAAAAATGATAATTTTATCTGATTTGGTATTCATTTCCATCTCGTTGTTGAGTTTTGACTTTTCGCTTAAAATACCTTATATTTCTAATTTTTTACTCTTACCTTGGGAAAAAATAATTGCTAAGGCTACTAGCCTTCTGTTTTTTCTATTTGGTCGCGGATATCGTTTAAGTCTATATATCTGTCCGTAGCATTACGTAATTCTCTCGCTATCATTCCTTCGGTTGACACTACTGTAATATGAGTATTTTTTGAGCGTAATAGTTCAATCGCTCTTTCAAAATCTCCATCTCCACTGAATAAAACTACTCTGTCATACTGATCTACTGTATTAAACATATCTACAACAATTTCAATATCTAAATTTGCTTTTTGCGAGTAACGACCCGAAGAATCATCATAGTATTCTTTAAGAATTTTAGTTCTGACTGTATATCCCAAACTAATTAGAGCATCTCTGAAACCGCGCTGATCTTGTGGGTCTTTTAAACCAGTGTACCAGAATGCATTGATTAAGGTTGTCTCTGACTGCTCGTGTTTGAAGTAATCTAAGACCCGTCTTGGGTCAAAAAACCAGCCATTTTTTTGTTGAGCATAGAACATATTGTTTCCGTCTACAAAAATAGACAGACGATTCATCGGAGAACCCATAGAAAATTACACCTAATAATAGAAAAGAATTTAGATTGAACAATAGATTATAGCAATTATAAAATAATAAGTTTGCTAATATCTATAAACATATTGTCATATATAGCTTGTATCTAACCTCTCTTACAATAGAAAATCGCGTGAAACATTGATGTTAAGCTTAACATGTGCAAAACCTTTTTCACCCTCGACGTGGTCATAGGCATACCGTAATCAAAATCTACCCATAAAGTTGACTTAATAACAGCATGCTTAGCTGTATACCAGTCAAGTTTACTCCTAAAGAGGTATTTAATATATTGGGGTAGGGTGTAAATGTAGATTGCATCTGTTCTTGTACTTCTGGGAAAAACGTTGGTATTGGCACCCAAAGAACTGCTTGCTATAGGGCGAGACGCCCCTCAAACCTCTATGCCTTAACAACAAGTTGTGGTGAGTCGTGCTTAGTGCTTCCAATTAGATAGAGTAGCAGTGATGGCAGAATCTCCAAGACACTTGCATAAACATGACTAGGAGCGCGTCTTAAGCCCGTAAGACGAGGATTTGGTTTATATGCCTCCTAATTTGACGGGTGTGCCGCAAAAACCGGATGTTTACAAAAAAGTAACACTTACACAAGTTTTGTAAAGAATAGAGGATACTTTACAAAACTATAAGATTATCATAGAAGTCTAATTTCATAGTTGTTACACAAAATGAAGGGAGTCACGTGTCAGGAGAACCCGATCCATAAGGGGATGGGGTTTAATAAATGTTGATAATAATTTATTTTGATGATTCCATCCATTCAGGGTGGGCATTTAACTCAAGAGTCATTCACCAATCCAACAGCAACCATTATGGCTCCTGGCTTCTGACTACTTCTTCGTAAATAAAAGCATTATTAAGTAAAGCAATATGGTAGAAGAACCTAGATGTAGATTAACCAAAAAATATATTCTCTGCTGCCAATCAACTGTCAAATAAACCAACAAAAGCGACTTCTACGGGGTTGGCACGCTCATTAAAGCTAATAGTTCGCTTAGGTCATACGCTCAATGTCACTTTGGCAGTAGGAGCAGCAATGTTAGCAGCTTCTAGTTTGGACTTGGCTCAATTTATGGAAAGTCAGGCGCAAACATTATTTTATGTACTGCGGGGACCGTTAACTCCGACCACAGCAGTCACATCTATGCAGTCGGCATGGTTGGCATAAAAACCAACGACTAACAACTAACTAATAACTAATCCAATCACTCCAGCTACCGGGATAAAGTTTAGCTGTATGAATACCAGCCAGATCTAAAGAGAGTAAGTTGACACAAGCAGTAACACCAGAACCGCAGTAAACAAGAATTTCCTCTGCATTTTCAAGATCGGACCACCGGCGGTTTTGCTGTTGTAGGGGAAGTAGATAGCCTGCTGTGTCTATAACTTCTTGCCAGGGATAGTTAACCGCGCCTGGAATATGACCAGCAATTTTATCAATTGGTTCTCGATCGCCTAAGTACCGATCTCTCTCCCGTGAATCTACCAAAACTACGTTTGGAATATCTTTGCGACTTTTTACCGCCGTAATATCCACTACCATCTGCATTTGTACTTGGGGAACAAAGGTAGCCATTCGGCTTGAAGGAATGACATTTGTCACGGGATACCCAGCTTTTTGCCATCCGGTAAAGCCTCCATCCAGTACCGCCACTTGCTCATGTCCTAGATAGCGTAATAACCACCATAGACGAGCTGCAAAAGCAAGGTGGGAATCATCGTAAGCCACAACCAAAGTTTTTTGGGAATTCACTCCAATTGCTGATAACTTTTCAGCTAACTCAGTGGGTTTAGGTAAAGGATGTCTCCCCCCATGCTCTTCCACGGGACTGGAAAGATCCTCCTTTAAATCCAGATGGTAGGCTCCACTTATGTGACTTACTTGGTACTGCTGTTTTCCCAGTTGTGGATCTGCGAGAGAAAAGCGACAATCGAGTATGACTACTTGGGGATCGTCAAGGTGTTCAAACAGCCACTTACAAGAAACGAAAGAAGAGGTTTTAGTCATTACGTTCATGTACTAATTGGTAATTGGTCATATTCCTATAGGATTCCTATTTAATTTTTGAAATACACGTAGTAGGGTAGGCATTGCCCACCCTCACCTGGATCTGGTGGGCAATGCCCACCCTACACTACGTATATATTTTTCACAAATGATTTAGGATTCCTATAGTATTTCTAAATTTAATAATTGTTTACATTTGCGGGGTAATCACTAAAAATTTTAAT
>CAZZYE010000043.1:0-747 GCA_964658145.1 uncultured Stigonema sp. | reverse complement strand
CATTACCCATTACCCATTACCTATTATTCCTTTATAGAACACTATGTCAGACTTTGATAATTTTGTACCGCAAGCAACAGCAGATGGCTCTTTTACCTTCTTTTCCAAAGAGTTTAACGAATTATTTCACAGCCATTATGGAGCACGTCAGGAGAGTTTTCTCAAATTTGTGGTTCCTACTCAACTAGCAATGAGGGCTAACAAAGCAGTATTGCGGCTGTTAGATGTGTGTTATGGGCTAGGATATAACACAGCAGCGGCTTTGGAGACAATTTGGGCGGTGAATCCAACTTGTTATGTAGAAGTCATTGGTTTAGAACTGAATACAACTGTACCACAAGCGGCGATCGCTCATAACCTATTCGACAGTTGGGGGTGTGAGTCTACCCAAATTTTGACCCAGCTTGCTCAGGAGCATCAAGTCCAAACAAAAAGATGTGCCGCGAAGTTATTAATTGGCGATGCCAGAAGCTCGATTAAACTAGTTTACGAGTCTAATTTCCGCAGTGACGCAATTTTTCTCGATCCCTTTTCACCACCTCAGTGTCCTCATTTATGGACTGTTGAATTTATTAAACAACTTTCACTCTCGTTACATGAAGATGGCATTCTTGCTACTTATTCCTGTGCTGCTGCTGTACGCACAGCTCTTTTAGCAGCAGGGTTACAAATAGGTTCTACACCACCAGTGGGAAGGCGATCGCCTGGTACGGTAGCAGCTTATCGGGGAGATGGGGGAGATGGGGG
>CAZZYE010000042.1:7633-18772 GCA_964658145.1 uncultured Stigonema sp. | reverse complement strand
ATTGCACTCAGGCTCAGTCAAGTGGAAGCCGTGGATTATCTGTTGATTTCTCCCCTCATATCTTGCACCTCTCTGGATAAACCCTTAATACACTAATAGGAGTGTATTAAAGTAACACCATTCGCGAGAATGAGCTTACGCAATAATAAGTCATATATATAACTTTATAAAGGTCGATAATACGGAAAATTACCTCAGCACGGGCGATGTCTGACGACAAGCCGCTCCGCGTCTACGTCAAATTGGAGAAGTGCCAGGAGAGTGCATTCATGAGAGGGGAAGCGGGGGGGTCGCCAACGGCGACCGCTTCCCCCCCCCACAAGCGTGATTATCATTATTATTCAGTACTGCCCATTGGTGTTGAGGCAGAGTAATCAGATTTGCTTTGGCGCCGAAGAGCTTATAAGAGCGATCGCCACTACAAATCTACCAGATTGGGGGAATCGCGCTCAAATCGCATTTCAAACAATATTTCCACGGTTTCCTTCTGTATTCTTTTTTACTTTACCTTGAACGAATGCGTCCGCTTGCACTTAGTCATGAAATTAACATCTTAATTTCCAGGTGCAAGATATGAGCTAGCGATCTTCTACCTCAAACTTCACCTTTGTCAATACCCCATCACCTGAATTCTTACACTTCTCCAAACTTCATGAGTATGGTGTTTTCTCATAAATCATTTAGGATTGCTATATCAATCGCCGGCTTATAGTTGAGTTAAATCTTTTATAAATTATTGTTTAGTCTTTATTTGTAATTAGGTTGTAGTAATTTATCATGCATTATAGGTAATTTTATCGCGGGAAGGGAGTATGGAAGACTATCAGATTATTCAAAAAATCTATGAAAGTGCTAATTCATTAGTCTATCGAGCCATTTTCAAGCCTGATAATCAACCTGTTGTTTTAAAGATTCTCAAGGAAAACTACCCTACTCCTTCGGAACTAACTCGATACGAGCAGGAATATGAAATCACCCGCTCCTTAAATACTGATGGGGTTATTAAAGCATACAATTTGCAGCGATATAAAAATAGTCGAGTTATGTTTTTAGAAGATTTTGGCGGTGAATCTTTAAAATTGTTAATGTTAGAAAACCAATTTACTGTCAAAGATTTTATCTCTATTGCCATCAAAATTACTGAGAGTTTGGCTACTATTCACGCTGCCAATATTATCCACAAAGATATTAACCCCTCTAATATCGTTTATAACCCAGAAACCAAACAACTCAAAATCATTGACTTCGGCATTTCCACTCGTTTATTGCGAGAAAATCAGACAGTTGAAAATATCGAGCTATTAGAAGGAACTTTAGCTTATATTGCTCCGGAGCAAACTGGAAGAATAAATCGAGGGATAGATTACCGTAGCGATTTTTATTCGTTGGGTATTACTTTCTACGAATTGCTCACCAATAAATTGCCTTTTGCCATTACTGATTCTATAGAATTAGTTCATTGTCATATTGCTCAACAACCTATTCCCCCACATGAACTTGTAGAAACGTTAAATTCAACGTCTCAACTAATACCTAAAGCCGTCTCAAACATTGTGATGAAATTGTTGGCAAAAACCCCAGAAAAACGATACCAGAGTGCTTGGGGAATCAAAGCCGATTTGGAAACCTGCCGCAATCGCTTAGAGAGTTTAGGGCAAATTGACGAGTTTTGTTTAGCAACTCAGGATATTTGCGATCGCTTTGTTATTCCCGAAAAACTTTATGGTAGGGAAAAAGAAGTTACTCAACTATTAACTACTTTTGAGCGAGTTAGTCAAGGTAGCAGTGAAATAATGCTAATTTCTGGTTATTCAGGAATTGGTAAATCTGCCTTAGTTAATAAAGTTCATAAACCAATACTACGTCAGCGAGGCTATCTTATTAAGGGAAAATTCGATCAATTGCAGCGAGATATTCCCTACGGGGCGGTTACTCTAGCTTTTCAAGACTTAATACGACAGTTACTTACCGAATCTGAAGCAGCAGTACAAACTTGGAAACTAGAACTTTTAGCAGCCTTGAATCCTAATGCTCAGGTTATTATCGATATAATTCCTAAAGTGGAAAAGATTATTGGTAAACAGCCACCAGTTGAGCAATTAGGGGTAATTGAGACTCAAAATCGATTTAATCTATTTTTTCAAAAATTTGTTACTGTTTTCGCTCAAAAAGAACATCCCTTAGTTATTTTCCTCGACGATCTACAGTGGGCAGATTTAGCATCTTTGAAGCTAATTGAGCTATTAATAACCAATACTGATAGTCAATATCTATTGATAATCGGAGCCTACCGAGATAATGAAGTTGATGCTACTCATCCTTTGATGCAAACTTTAGAGCAAATTAAAAAAGAAGGTGCTAGGATAAATAATATTTTACTACAACCATTAGAAATTAAATATATTAATCAATTAATTGCCGATACTTTAAATTGTTCTACAGAAAAGTCAAAACCTTTAGCAAAATTAGTAACCAACAAAACTCAAGGTAACGCTTTTTTCTTAACTCAATTGCTTCAATTTATGCACCAAAAAAATCTTTTATCATTCGATTATCAAAAAAAAGAATGGCAATGGGATATTAAGAAAATCGGAAAAATAGAGATAACGGATAATGTTGTTGATTTAACTATCAGCAAAATTACTAAACTAAATGAACAAACTCAGAAAATATTACAATTAGCTGCCTGTATTGGCAATCAATTTAATTTAGAAGTTCTCTCTATTGTCAACAATAAATCTCAAATAACTACAGCTAGAGAACTTCAGCCAGCACTAGAGTCAAGTTTAATTTTACCTCTAAGTCATGAATATAAAATACCTCTGCTTTGGAATCAGGAAGAAATATTAGAGGATACTTCAGAAATATATAATGCTTTCATTGCCAAAATTCCTAAATATATCCCATACAAATTTTTACACGACCGAATTCAGCAGGCTGCTTATGCTTTAATTCTAGAAGACGAGAAAAAAGCAGTTCATTTACAAGTAGGTCGTCTTTTACTGGAATATATGCAAGGAAGTGAATTAGAACACAATATTTTTGATATTGTCAATCATCTTAATGAAGGTTATGAATTGATTACCGAACCTTCAGAAAAACATAAACTAGCTAGATTAAACTTTGAAGCGGGTAAAAAAGCAAAAGCATCTACAGCATATAAGCCAGCTTTAAAATATTTAGAAACAGCTTTGAAATTATTACCATTAAATAGTTGGAAATATCAGTATGAATTTACACTACAACTTCATTTAGAAAAATTAGAAAATTTATACTTGAATACAAAAATTGAGCAAGTTGAATATCTATCAGGTATTATTCTAAAACACGCTAAAAGTATTATTGATAAAGTCAAAGTATATGAAATAAAAATATTATTATATTATAACAATAACTCTCAGTCCCAGAAGGCAATAGATACGGCATTTAAAGCTTTAACAGCACTAGGAATTGAAATATCTCAAAAATCTGCTGAAATAGAACAGAGAATTAATCAAGAACTAGAAAGTTTTAAATCTTTTTTGAAGGGAAAAATAACTGAGGATTTAATAAATTTTCCTAAAGTAACAGATTCTCATAAACTTGAAGCCATAAAAATATTACAGCATATTACGGCAGTTACTTTAGGAAAAAATTTTTTACTTCATGTTCAGGTGGTGTTAATCCAACTCAACCTCTGTATTAAATATGGCAATCCTCATCAAGCAGTTTGTCCTTATGTTTTTTATGGTTCGTTTCTCTGTAAAGGAATAGACGGTATTAATTTAACAAGAGATATTAATTTAGGGTATAAGTTTGGAGAACTTTCAATTCAATTGCTAGAGAAATCAAAGAACCGTGAGTTAGAAGCTTTAGTTATGCAAATGTATTATGCATTTATCTGGCACTGGAAAATTACTCTAAGAGATAAACTAGCAGAGAAGAAACTATTAAACGGGTTTCAAAGTGGAATAGATACAGGGAATAATGACTATGCTCTTTTTTCATATTCAACTTATTGTTTAATCAAACTTTTTAAAGGAGATAATTTAAAAGAGGAGGTTGACGTTAGTTTTACTAAATGTATTAATTTTGCAAAAAAATTAAAACAAAAAGATGTTGTTGATTATACTTCAACATGCCATAACCTTATTGCTGAATTGCTTAAAGAACATAAAAGCAAAAATTACTTATTGACTGATATTTTTTATGAAAAAGAAAATTTATATTTAATAAATTTGAATAAAGATCATAAATGGTTAGGTTTTATGTACTTCTTTACTAATATGTTATTTTACTATTTTTTTAAAGAATATAATCGAGCTTTTAAAAATGGTATTGAAGCAGAAAATTGTGTTGAAAATCTTAGCTCACATATAACGGCACCACAACATAATTTCTACTTTTCTCTCTCTTGTATCGCTCATTATAATAATGCTGCTATAAAACAAGAAAAAATATTAGAACAAGTAAAGAAAAATCAGTATGATATGAAAATATGGGTTAGTCATTGTCCCGCCAATTTTCAAAATAAATACGATTTAGTAGAAGCAGAACTTGCACGAATTTTAGGACAAAATTGGCAAGCAGAAGAACTTTATGAAAAAGCAATTCAAGGTGCTAAAAAATCTGAATTTATTCATGAAGAAGCCATAGCTTACGAACGCGCGGCAGAATTTTATCTCTCTTTCGGTAGAGAAGAAATAGGACGTCTATATCTGAGAAATGCTTATCATTGTTATAGTTGCTGGGGTGCAAAAGCCAAAGTTCAAGCCCTAGAATCGGAATACCCACAGTTTATAATGGATATAAACGAGCGAAAAGAAAACCAAAGAATTAATACAACTGAGTCCACTGCTAGTGCAAATTCCCAAGCCCTTGATATTGTCACAGTTACTAAAGCGTATCAAGTATTAGCTAGCGAAATTAAACTAGACCAACTGCTGGCTAAATTAATGAAAATAGTAATTGAAAATGGCGGGGCCCAAAAAGGCTTTTTGATACTAGAAAAAGATCATAAATGGGTGATCGAAGCTGAAGGAACGGTAGATTCTGATGACGTGACTCTACTGCGATCGCTTCCCATTGACTCTGTAAATAGTGATCGCCAAATACCTTTCCTACCGGTTGCACTCATTAACTATGTTCTCCGTACTCAAGAAGATGTAATTCTCAATAACGCTAACGAAGAAGAACAGTTTATTAGCGATTCCTACATCGTCGCTACTCAACCAAAATCGATTCTCTGTACTCCTTTGTTACATCAAGGGAAAATAATTGCTATTTTATACCTGGAAAACAATTTAACTACAGGCACTTTTACCAGCGATCACATTGAAGTTTTAAGAATCCTTTCTGCTCAAGCGGCTATCTCCATTGAAAATGCCCGTCTGTATGCACACTTAAAAGATTATAACAAAAATCTAGAGCTTAGAGTAGAAGAGCGCACTCAAGAACTCTCACAAACCCTAGAAATTCTCAAAACCACCCAAGCCGAACTGCTGTTTGAAAACGAGTTACTTAAAAGTGTCGAACAACCCTCTACCTTTGACTATCAAGTGGGAGGAAGTTTGCCGATGGATGCTCCCACTTATGTTGTGCGTTCAGCAGACCGTTATTTGTACAAGGCATTGAAACGCGGAGAGTTTTGTTACATTCTCAATCCTCGGCAGATGGGCAAATCAAGCCTAATGGTACGCATGATACACCATCTCCAGCATGAGGGATTTAGCTGCGGGGCAATCGATCTGACCCGTATTGGTAGTGAAAACGTTACACCTGACCAATGGTACAAAGGCTTGACAGTAGAGCTATGCCGAAGTTTTGGTTTGTTAAGAAAGGTTAATCTGAAAACTTGGTGGCTTGAACTTGAAGATATTTCTCCGGTTCAGAGGTTGAGTCAATTTATTGAAGAAGTTTTGCTAGTTGAAGATGCTCAAAATGATGAGACTATCTCTAAAAACCTAATAATTTTTATTGATGAAATAGATAACCTTTTGGGCTTAAATTTCCCAGTTAATGACTTTTTTGCTCTGATTCGCTCCTACTATAATCAACGTAGTATTAATCCTAAGTATCGACGTTTAACCTTTGCTGTTTTTGGAGTTGCCACCCCTAGTGACCTAATTACTGACCATCGAAGAACGCCCTTTAACATCGGTCAAACCATTCAATTGGAAGGCTTTAAAGAGCATGAAGCGCAACCTTTACTTCAGGGATTTCCAGAGAAAGTAAGCAATCCTCAAACAGTGTTAAAAGAAGTGTTAGCGTGGACTAACGGTCAACCTTTTTTGACCCAAAAGCTTTGCAAACTTATCCGCAATTATTCATCTTTTATACCTAATAATAAAGAAGCCGAATGGATTGAAAATTTAGTGCGAAAATCGGTAATAGAGAATTGGGAATCACAGGATGAACCAGAGCATTTGAGAACCATCCGCGATCGGCTCCTTAAGAGCAAACAATCCGTTCGACTACTAGAACTCTATCGACAAATTTTGCATCAAGAGAAGATTGTTGCTGTTGATAGTTCAGAGGAAAGAGAATTGCTTATGTCAGGGCTAGTAATTAAACAACAGGGAACTTTGACAGTTCAGAACCGTATTTATAAATTGATCTTTGTATGATCTACGTTCTGAAGCGCAACACATACTTCGAGGCGCCAAAAATGCTGTGTTCATCCGCATAGGTCTTATATACCGTATAAAATCCAGAAAAAAGTTTATTTTTATACTTCATTATAAACAAAACCTCTCGCTGGCAAATCAGTGTACATCGCAAGGCATAAGTACGTATATAATTTTATAGACAATAGCATCAATTGCTACTCAAATCTACTTAATAATGTGATTTTTCATGAGTTTTCATATATGTTCTGGGATGAGTTTTATGAGTTTCAGAGACCAAGAAAAAAACTAATATTAAAGGTGACACTGCATCTGACTTTTCCCGTTAAGTCTCTCTTGCAAGTCGCCAACCCTCACAGAGGTCGTGTAATTTTAACCAACCTCGCCACAGTACCTGGATACCAATAGGAGTTTGATGTCGATGTTCAAGATATTCTCCAAGACGAGCGATCGCTTCCACAGCACAACCAACAGTTAACACTTTCAGTAGACCGAAAAGTTTGGAAAATTGACGAAAGAATAAGGGTTTCAGCCAACGTTCTGGAGCTTGCGATCATGATAAAAAGCGATCGCGGCAGAAGTTCATCCAGAACAAAGAGACTTGAAAGGCAGATCGCAGGCTGATTTCGGTCGATGGCATTCCCCAGTTCAAATCAAAGGCTAGCAAGGCTTCTGGAAAAGTTTTCGGTCTACTGAGTGTAGATTTTTTAATCTTGTCTAGGAAATTTTAAACTGAGAAGTTTCTAGTTAATTAGCTTTCAGAAAGGAGAGAAATATGGATTACAAAATAGTAAAAGAAAAAGATAATTTAAATCCTCTTGAAAAACAGGATTTTAATGTTAATATAGAAGTCCCCCAATGGACTTTGAATGAACTAGCTTTATCATCTGCAATTAAAGACCAAATTGATGAAATTGTTGCCTATATAAAAAATCGGGATACTTTATTAGATGAATGGGAATTCAAAAAGTTTCTAAAAAGTGGTAAGGGAATATCTATTAATTTTTTTGGTCCGCCAGGTACGGGAAAAACTGTGACTGCCGAGGCTCTTGCTGATAAATTAGGAGTTAATATTATTAAAGTTAATTATGGAGAATTAGAATCGGAATTAGTAGGAAGAACTTCAAAAAATTTATCAGAATTGTTTGCAATAGCCGAAAAAAATGGAAGTCTATTATTTTTTGATGAAGCTGACACGTTATTGAGCAAAAGAATTTCTAATTTATCACAAGCAGCAGACTATGGTGTCAATGCAGTCAGAGCTACATTATTAACATTACTAGAAAAATTTGATGGTATAACAATTTTTGCTACTAATCTATTTGAAAATTACGATGAAGCTTTTCTAAGAAGAATTTTATTTAATATAGAGTTTACTTTACCAGATACTGCTATGAGAATCCAATTATGGAAATTTCATCTCTCTGATAAAATTCCTAAGGAAATCACTTATGATAAAGCTGCTGAAATCAGTAAAGATCTAGCTGGTGGTGATATTAGAAATATTACTTTTAAATTGGCTTTAAAGTTGTTAACAAAAAAGATAAATTTTATTTCTGAAGAAACAATGAATGAAGAGATAAAAAATTACTTTCAAATTAAAGAACAACACAAAAAAGGGCGCTCATTAGAATCTTCTAGGGTAATTTTTCAGAGCGATGTTAAGATAGATTCAAATGTTCTATCAGATTCAAATGTTTTATTAAAAGATATTAAGTGAAAAACTATATGTAAACGAGGATTTTCAATAATGCTTATAAAAAAGCCTATTGATGATAACAATATTTGGCGTTACCGAATAGAAATATGAATTGGGGTGATTAACAGAAGTAAAACTAAGACATAAGAGAACATCTGTTTTAAGCGTAATTACCATGAATTGATTTGAGAAAAAACATTACGAAAGAGGAAGTTTATGCCTTTTCCTATAATTGGTTGGATAATATTAGGCTTTATTACTGGAGCTGCTGTTAGTCATTTTTGGAAAGAAATACAGCAATGGGCTACTCTAACGCTAAGTCGCTTACTTGATGGTCTCAACAAAGCAATTGAAGTTACATCAAAGGCAGTTGTTTATCTTATAAAGCAGGGTGCTTATATATATAAGATGGTACAAGTTCATAGCCAAAATATTCAGAATAATCAAATAACCAAATACCAACCCATGGAGGTGGTCCCTCCTCAGGAAGTTCCTGATGATATTATGAAGGAACTTAATCAAAAAACCCAACTAAGAGTTATGGAGCAGGCAACTTAGGAGATAATCAGTTATGGATAAACAAGAAGGTTTTCAAGATAAGTTTAGTAAGCTATTCAATACTATAACAAGCATCCCCAAGCAATTTATAGATGCAGTTGAAGAGGGATTGAGGGAAGGATCGCAAGAAGCTTCTAACTTAGTATGTGTTCGAGAAAAGTCGTTGAATTTTGAATTAATTGAAGAGGATTTAAAACGGATAAACCAAGATATGGAAGTTAGAGGTGATACAGTTCTTGGCAGTCATCTGATATTAGATGATAAACAGGATTTCATGGAAATTCGGACTTATATTGAGAGAGGTGGTCAGATTTTTGTGATACCTGTTAATGCTGAAGTTAACGCAGTAACTAATATTCCCTCTGATGTTTTAAACGAACTACAACAAAAAGGACGTGTTGAATTAAGTTTAGGGACTTCCAGAAAATAAAATATCCAGTTTACGCCAGCGACAAGTAATGGAACAGAAACGTACGCTAAGCTCAAAATGCCTACTGCACGTGACTTGTAGCCATCACCTCACCTTGGGCATTATTCCTGTGATAAGAATTTTTTAGGACTTACGCACTGTACAAATTGAACATCATGTGTACTAACGGATAATGGTCGTTCCAGACTTGTAGGGGCGTATTGCAATACGCCCCTACACTGGATGGGAAGACCTCATTCATGGAAAAATCAAATGTTGAGACGCTAAAAATCCCATATACATATCTGACATTTTTTGTCAATGCGTAAGTCCTAGTATTTGACTACTGCTAAAATTGTTAGGAATATCTTATGCAACGCCAATGTGTGGCGATTGTAGATTCTAAACTTTAAGACTTGGGGAAATTTCCTGACTTACGAATAAATATATTGGAGAGCAAAAAATGCCGTATCAAGCAGAAATTAGCCGTAAAAATCCAACTTGTTTTTTATTTTTGATCGATCAGTCAGGTTCGATGCAGTCTATATTGAATCCAACTGACATCGTTCCATTAGATAAACCAATAACTACGGATGAAATAGTTTACACTCATACGGCTAAGGGAAAATCTGCATCTGAGGAGCTTTCAGATCTAATCAATGACATTTTGTATAATTTAGCAATTAAGTGTGCAAAAGAAGAGGGAATTCGAGATTATTTCCACGTTGGTGTTATAGGTTACAATAACCGAGTTGCTCCTGCATTTATCGGTGAGCTATCAGGTAAGGAAGTCGTTCCAATTAGTGAAATTTCTGAGAAAACTGCCGATCTTCAGGAGCGTCAAACCGATGATGGTGAAATATATAAATCCCCGATTTGGTTTATGCCAGTTGCAGAAGGTGACGAAACTCGAATGGGTGAAGCATTAAAGATGGCTTACTCAATTGTAAAGAAATGGTTGAATGATTACCCTGACTGCTTTCCACCTATCATTATCAACCTTACCGATGGTAGACCTACTGATGGCGATCCTACTATTCCTGCCCAATCATTAAGAGATCTTTCTAGCAGTGATGGTAATGTTTTGCTATTTAACTGTCATATTACTGCAAAAAGCGGTATTAGTGACAATCAAGTCTCAGAAGATAATTCAATCAAATTTCCAGATACAGATGAAAATCTACCAGATGATTTGGCTCGTAGGCTCTTCAATATGTCTAGTAAGTTTCCCACTGAAATGAGAAACTACGCCCAGGGTCGGAGATACAGCCTAACAGAAAATTCACGAGGTTTTGTATATAATGCCTCATTAGAGACAGTGATTGACTTTTTAGACATTGGAACTCAAGTAGAACATTTCCTTGCACGTTAAATGTTGAGAGCAAAATGAGAATTAATTGTAGATCTTTTCATCTTCCAAAAGCAGGAAACAAAGATGAAGAGTATGAGGATGCCTTCTTGCTACAAAAGAATGAGAAGCAACGCTGTTTCGGAATTGCTGATGGTGCTAGTGAGAGCTTACTAAGTAAAGATTGGGCACGTATCCTTCTGGAAGGTTTGCAGGAGTACGATGTTAACTACAATCAATCCAAAGTTCTACCTGAAAATTTTTTGGAACAATCTCTTGAGATAGCATCTACAAAGTGGAAAGCTTGGAAACAAAAATATATTCAAGAAAGGAAAAAGCCAATTCAATGGTACGAGGAGCCTGGGTTGAACAAGGGAGCATTTTCAACTTTCTTGTTTCTAAAATTTATAGATCCTGAGCCAATATCACCAGAAAATCTTGCCGACCCAATAAATTCAGCAACAGCATCACTCCCAAAGACAGGTACACAACCACCTAGTCCTGATTCTGAATCAACCCA
>CAZZYE010000042.1:0-7533 GCA_964658145.1 uncultured Stigonema sp. | reverse complement strand
CCAGAAAATCTTGCTGACCCAATAAATTCAGCAACAACATCACTCCCAAAGACAGGTACACAACCACCTAGTCCTGATTCTGAATCAACCCAGATTGGAACACCAGAAAATCTTGCCGACCCAATAAATTCAGCAACAGCATCACTCCCAAAGACAGGTACACAACCACCTAGTCCTGATTCTGAATCAACCCAGATTGGAACACCAGAAAATCTTGCTGACCCAATAAATTCAGCAACAACATCACTCCCAAAGACAGTCACACAGCCAGCTAGTTTTGATTCTGAATCAACCAAGGAACCAAGCCCGATCGCATCATCAGAAAATCTTGCCGCCCCGCTGATGAATTCTGGAGAGACATCAACATCAAAAACTTCTCAAGGAAAATGGGTAGCAGTTGCATTAGGTGATAGTTGTTTATTTCAAGTGCGAGACAACAAATTAATACATTGTTTCCCCGTGTCTTCTTCTGCTGAATTTACTAATAGTCCCCCACTTGTATCCAGTAATCTTTCTCCCAATCAGTATAAACGTGCTGTAAAGAAGGAAGATGACTGGCAAAAAGGCGACAAATTTTACTTGATGACTGATGCCCTAGCTTGCTGGTTTTTGCATCAATGCGAGAAAAAGAATATAACATCTGAATTACTTAATAACCTTGACTCTCAAACAGATGAACAGTTTAAGGCGTGGATTTCTCAATTGAGAGACAACAAGGAAATACGCAATGATGATGTGACTCTCATTTGTATTGATATTGACTAAAAAGTTTAAATAATTATGCGGTGGCCAAACAGTCGAGATTACCAAATAGCTATTCAAAATTACAAAACGCGGTTTGCTGATCCTGATCTACAGCAAGGCGCACCGGTAATGACTAACGAACTTCCACGTGTCTTTACTGGTGGATTTGCCATTGTTTATAAAATGGACTGTGATAATCGTACATGGGCAATACGCTGTTTTCAGCAAGATCAGCCAGAACGTGAAAGTCGTTATGACATAATTAGCCAATATTTAAAAGAACACAATAGTTCCTATTTCGTTAACTTTGAATTTCAGCAGAAAGGAATTAATGTTAATAAACAGTGGTATCCAATTATTAAGATGGAGTGGGTTGAGGGAAAAACCCTGAGAGAATACATTGAAAGTATTGTAAAGAACAATAGCTCAGATAATTCCTTCAAAGCTGATGATTTGAAGAAATTATCTGAGCTTTGGCTCCGTCTGGTGAAAGACTTGAAGAAAATGGAAATTGCTCATGGTGATTTATCTGGCAGTAATGTTTTAGTTGTAGATGGCAAACTTAAGTTGATTGATTATGATGGGATGTTTGTTCCGCCTTTAACTGGACAGCTGGGTTTGGAAGTTGGTAATCCCGATTATCAACATCCGAAACGAACACAAGCGGATTTTAGTCTCAACATAGATAACTTTTCTGCTTTGGCGATCTATATTGCCATTAAAGCTCTAAGTGAACAACCACAGTTATGGACTACGTTTGACAATGGTCAAAACATCCTCTTTCGCCGCAGTGACTTCCAAGAACCTCAAAGTTCTGAAGTATTTACAAAACTTAAGTTGCTGGCAAATCAGGATGTTGTCAAAGGTATTAAGGCTTTGCAATCTGCTTGTTTTAAGGAAGTAAATCAGGTACTAGAGATAGAGCAAGTTATCCCTCCTACTCCTACTCCTACTCCTGTTCCTCCCCCTCCGCCTACTCCTGTTGCTCCCCCTTCTATTCCTCCTATACTCAAGTGGATATTTGATCTCGAACGCACTACTGTACTGAGGATTGTACCAGAGAGTATGATTAGCAACTTGCCTAAACAGCTAAAAAAGCGGTTGTTAATTCCAACAACTATTAACGAGGCTATTCGTAATGCTAAGCCCGGTGATACTATCCAGGTTCCACCAGGAACTTATCGCGAAAGCCTTGTTATTGATAAGCGCATAAAAATCGTTGGTCTTGGCTCGGCAAAGGAAATTATTATTGAGAGTATGAACTCATCATGCGTCTTAATGCAGACTGATGATGCTGAAGTGCGTGGTTTAACCCTATGCTGTCGAACTGGAGATCTAAAAAATGCTGCTGTCGATATTCCCCGTGGAAAACTGCTGTTGGAAAAGTGCGACATTACCTCTGATTTTTCCTGTATACATATTTACGGTTCGACAGCCAAACCTGTCATCCGTGAATGCACAATTCATGATGGAAAAGGCTCTGGTTTCCTAATACGGGAGAGAGCTCAGGGAAGAGTGGAAAAGTGCTGTATCCTCAAAAATGGCGATGATGGGGTTCATATCAGTAATGGAGCAAACCCATTCATTCAAGATTGTCAAATTAATGAGAATGGCTCATATGGTGTGAGGGTTGTTGATTATGGTAGAGGAACGGTGGAAAACTGCGATTTGACCCGTAATCGTCAGGGTTCGTTGTCAATCGGGTTATTCTGTAAGGTTGATCGCCGTAACAATCGGGGATCAAAGGAGAGTTAGTCAAGGTGTCGGTTAACGAATTATTTGTCGTCTTAACAAAATAATGTCATTGGGCGATTATATGCCAAAATAAGGTATATCAAGGATTAGCCCGTACAGTATATATAAACTTTGTGTTTGTATTTTTACTTAAAAAACCCTCTATCGCCGGAATGTCTGCTACATCAACTTAAAATTTTAACGACATTAATTTGTTAAGACGACAAATAATTCGTTAACCGACAGTAAAACAATTTGATATATTATGTAAACATAACTTCATCAAAACATCTACCTTAAACTTGAAAAGGCTAGAACTTCGTTAGAGTCTTTCCATGCATTGTTTAGCAAGCATTTTAGGCTAGAAAAATAATCCTTTTTGGAAAATATAAAGATGAAAAAACAGATTAAAAGACAGCTTTCTCTAATGCTGTTGGTTGGTATTTCTACCGTAGCGACTTCTGTTTATACACTAGAAAAAACTTTTGCGGCTACATTTTACGATTTTATTTATCATAATCACCAGTTTCATTTTATAAACCACTCAAATGTTGAAGTAAGTTATAGTCTCGGTAGCGTTACTAACGGTAAACACAATGAAATAAACGGATTCGTATCCCCTGGAAAGTCAATTGACACAAAAGAATTTTACGCAGACGGTTATATTTTGGAAAAAGGTGATGTTAATATCATCTCAATTCCTGGTGTCCCTTCCCCTGGCTTTCGATTTTGGTCAGGATTAGATAAGGGAAACGACTCACCGTCTCAATATATAAATCTACTTGGAAAAAACGGATATACAGTCACACGAAATACGTCTGAAATTTCTGAAGTGACTGGCAATGGTTATAGAATAACTGTAGATGGTGGAGGACATTCCCAGTCAGCGAGGAATATCTATATTCAAATATATAATAATTGATGTATAGCTACCAAACAGATTAGTACAACTCTGCTATAGATAGTTTTGACAGTCACGTCTACTAGAAATCTCCGAAAATGAGATAAGAGCGAACAGACATTTCCCTATCAAGGGTTTTGGATAACGCATATCTAATTTTCGGAGATATAGCCCTTTTATCACTGTTGTGATTGGCAACCTGAAGATTGTAAGGTACTTAAATAAATATACAAAAAAACCCCACGCATTTCAGGCGGTGGGGAATAATTTTACATGTTTACCCTATTTAGATCCACCTCACAAAATCGCATTGCTCCCGTTCTAGATTTCGATGTCCGCTAAGCTCTTGAACGACTCGTAACGGGATACCAGCATTACTCATCTGGGTTAACGCGGTACGCCTAAAGCTATGGGTTGACGCCCCGATTATCCCCACAGACTTGCAAGCTTGTCTCAAAATTCTCGCGGCTGAGTCTTCTGCTATATGCCCGTCACTACGACCGGAAAATAAATACTCACTACCTGCCTGTGGATAATAGTCAGTGAGTAGTCGCCTTAAATCTTCTATCACTGGTATGGAGCGTGTACCCAGTTTGCCTTTAGTACTGGCTTTTCTAATGATGAGTCGTGGTCTTACCTGTCCTTTGGGGGTATAGATGTCCTGGGTCAATAGAGTACAGCATTCACGAATACGGCACGCGCTAAACAGGCACACACCAAACAATGTGCGATCGCGCTCAGTTTGTAACCCTTGGGTGAAAACTAGTTGTATCTCCTGCTGAGTAAGAACCTTAGCGCGTCCGTGCCTATTTACTTTCATAGCCTGTATCACTTTGCTGTGATTTACAGGCTACAACTTTTCAGCACAATTTAAACTTCTATAATTTCACCTGTCTCAATGACACGAACTGCCTTCATGTAACCGCGTTCATCATTAACCCGTTCATAAGTCAATGTTTGCTCTTCATCTTGCAGTTGCACCTTACAATCTGGCGATTTACCCAGATAATCGATGATGTCTATCATCGTTGTGGTTTCAGGATTAAAATTGCGAATCGTTTCTTTCATATACAAAACCCATCTAGATGACAGTCCAGATGGGGAAATACTAAAGACATTTAGCCTATGTTGGCATGGGTTGTGACTATCGTCAAAATGGTATGTCTTTATTTGTAAATAAGCAGATAGTACACCAGTACCACGTGTACCCGTATTTAAATTGTCCCTCACCATTGCCGTAGGGATTGGGAGCAGACGATTCAATTTTGATATCCGCCTGGTTCAATGAATTGCCACACCTTCGACATTTCATAGCAATTAAGCTGCTTGTTGCCGTTTCAATTCTTCTATTAACGCTCTGCATTGTCTATTAGCGTCTCTAGCTTGCCCATGTAATTCAAGTTTCCGCTTACGATTTTCCTTTGGTGTGAGAGGTATAGCTCTGGCTTGATTGCTTAGGGTAGCGGCTAGATGGCTGTACTCCTTAATTTTCGCTATTAGTTCATCCATCGGTTAACCCTCTAGTTCCGAAATTACAATATCTAAATTCTCCATCTGTTCATACAGTATATCGGCTCTAGCTTTCAGTAAACTACCATCCTCATAATCTCCTGTTAATACAGCCTCATCTGCTAGATCATTCAATTGGGTTACAATTTCGTCTAGTTGGTCATACACTCCTAACAAAGCGTTAAGCGTTTTTTGTTTCAAATCGTTATCTCCTCAGATTATGACTTAAGTCATTCTTGTGTTTTTTCATTTTCTTGTTCTGATACCCATTGCTGTAAAAGCTGTTCTATTACTTCACTTTGTTCCAACTGTTTAGCAGTGCAAAATGTTTTAAATTTAACAGCAAGTTCTTTAGGTACATAACCAAATATTTGCGTATAGTCTGGTGAGCGTCTTTTTCCAACTTTAGACATGAACTAAATTGCTTAAGCGCTATGTCACTATGTTGACATAGCTACTTAACTTTATCAAATTCTTCGTTCGCTATGTTGACATAGCGCTATGTCAAAAGTATATATTAGAGATGTGGCGGAAAAATAAACTGAAAACAAACCACTAAACAGCAAGATTCATACCATATGTATGTAATTGAATTGAGCAAGCCTACTGCGCTTACTGCTCCAGATACTCATGAGGATTTTTACTGGGATACCGCCCTCATTACAGATATCGATGCACTCGATCCAAAAATCATCTATTCAGTAAATCCAGAAATTGAGGTGATTATTCCACCTCCACGAGAGCGCAGCGCCGAGAGCGATCGCGTTCAACTGGAAATAGAGAGACTACGACGACGCTGTATAGTCGAATTAGAGCATGTGCAACAATTTTATGCGTGGCTAGATGGTAAGCGCCTTTGCCGTCAAGCGAGCCTTTGTGATTGGAGAATCCCGAACCGGAAAAACCGCAGCTTGTGATGCATATCGGCTAAGAACAAGAGCGTCTTTGTCTTCTATTGATACCCCAATGATCCCAGTGGTTTATTGGCACTCACCACCAGAAGCAGGTCCACGGGAATTATTTGTTGGGATATTGAATTATTTAAAATATCAAATTACTCGTGGAACAATTCCCGAAGTGCGTGAAAGAGTGTATCAGATTCTCAAAGCCTGCGAAGTAGAGATGATCATTGTTGATGAAGCGCATCGCCTGCGCCCAAAAACGTTTTCAGAAATTCGTGACATTTTTGACCAACTAGAAATAGCGGTGGTACTAGTAGGGACGGATCGATTAGATGCAGTAATTCGACGGGATGAACAAGTCTATAATAGATTTATGGCATGTTATCGGTTTCATCGTCTGAGTACTGAGCAACTGGGAGAAACGACAGCAATCTGGGAAGCACATGTGTTGAACTTGCCGCAACCATCGAATTTAACAGATGAAAAGATGCAGGTACTTTTGGGGAAAGCAACAGGTGGTTATCTTGGATTACTAGATCGTATTCTTCGTGAAGCAGCAATTCTGGCGTTAGAACGTGGACAATCGAACATAAGTTGTACCCTGCTAAACCAAGTGACAGCGGAGTATCGATAATGGAAATTCAGCCGTGGGTTTTTCGTGTACAAGCATATCCTTACGAAAGTTTTGGGCATTTTCTGGGTCGATTCCGTCGTGCCAATTATCTTTCAAGCAAATCATTAGCTGAGCATTTGGGCATTCGATCTGAATGGGTAACAGCTTGGGAAGTGCCTTCAGTACGTCGAAATCCAACTAGGTTACAGATGATAGCCTTGTCAAAATTGGTGGGCGTTGATCCACGGCAATTAGAGGAGATGTTACCACCACAGCAATTGCATTTGGCAACACGGTTATGTCCAGCATGTTATCAGGAAGTCCCTGTGCATCGAAAGATCTGGCAAACATCTGGAATAGATGTTTGCCAGATCCATCAGTTGCGATTGTTATCTGCTTGTCCTTTATGTGGAACTGGCTTTCGGACACCTGCGTTATGGGATAGCCACAGATGTGAGTCCTGTGGGCTGCCCTTTGTTGAAATACAATCAGCCCCTGCTGAATAAATTTATTCAAGCATTCATTAGTAAGAGTTTGATTACCCAAGTAATGTCTCTGCCGCTGGTAGGCTCATGAGTTTGATGAAATTGTTGCTTAAGTTTTTTGATTAAGTCAAGTTGCTGTAAAATATCTGGCGGATATGTCCACTGTCCGGGTGTTAGTCTTCGAGTGATAATGGCACGGGACACAGAAATTTTGTCGGTATTGAGTATCATGCAAGCAGCGAAAAAAGCAGGTTGCAACTTTTCGATTTGTTCAGTTAACTCAGATAATTGAATTCGCAGATCAATCATAGTGTTGATAATTTCAATTGGGTTAAGTACTTCAGTTGAGTCACCATCTGTGAACTGGGATATATTGTGTAATTCTTTTGACATTGCTTTGCGGAGCTTGCTAAACATACACAATATTTTTCGGAATGAAAATCTCAGTATAGGAGTGTGATGGAAGATTGCCCGTGATGCAGTGGAGATCGCGCCTCTGTCGAATAATAGAAGATTTGCTGACTAAAATGAGAGAGTAACAGAAAGATTATTCTAGGGAATCGCCATTGCTAAGGACGTCAGCAATTTTACGATGACGTTTGTGGCGGTGATTGTGACCTGGGAGAATGTGGTGGAGTTGGTGGT
>CAZZYE010000041.1:0-18825 GCA_964658145.1 uncultured Stigonema sp. | reverse complement strand
GCGAGTGCGCTTATACGAGTTTCCCTCCGGGCGAATTACGTTCGGTTCCCTCCGTTGAGGTGAGTGGCGTGGGCTAGTTCCGATCAAGAAGGATTGAATACTACTAACTGAACTGTATTGTCCTTAAGGAAGTTTAACCCAAAGCATTTTATTCATACCAAAATCTGGCAAAAATTTAAAATCATGCTAGTGCATCATTTACTTGAGAAAAGCGCAGAGCGATCGCCTCATAAGGAAGCGCTTATTTGTAACGAAAAAAGGTTTACATTTAGCGCTCTAGAAAATTTTGCTAATCTTCTTGGTAATGCTCTAATAGTTGCAGGACTGCAAAAACTAGATAGAGTTGCTATATATTTAGAAAACTCAGTCGAGTCGGTCATTTCTATTTTTGGTATTTTGAAAGCTGGGGGGATATTTCTTATAATAAATCCTCAAGTTAAAGCCAGAAAATTACAATATATATTAAATGACTGTCAGGTCAAATTTCTCATTACAGATGCATTGCTTTTTCAGGAAGCAGATTATTGTTCTAGCCTAGATTTAATCTTGCTAACCAAGGAAAAACCTGATTTGCCAGAAAAATCCCTAAAAATATTTTCTTTCTGGGATTTTATCAAGCAATCCCAAAACAACTGCCCCTCTAATCAGAGTCTAGACACTGATTTATGTAGCCTTATTTATACCTCTGGTTCTACTGGTAATCCCAAAGGAGTTATGCTCACGCATTTAAATATGGTATCTGCGGCTAACTCCATTATCCAGTATTTAGAAAATACAACTGAAGACATTATCATCAATTTTTTACCTTTATCATTTGACTACGGTCTATATAATCTTTTAATGCCGTTTTATTTTGGCGGAACGGTTCTTCTTCAAAAGTCATTTATTTATCCCTACCAACTCATTGGTTTAGTTAACAAGGAAAAGGTAACTGGTTTACCACTTGTACCGACAATAATTGCATATCTTTTAAAGTTTAAAAACTTGGGCAAGTATCATTTTCCCAGTCTAAGATATATTACCAGTACTGGGCAAGCTCTGCCGCAAAAGCATATTTTTCAACTGAGTGAATTATTTCCTCAAGTAAAAATTTATTCAATGTATGGGTTGACGGAATGTAAAAGAGTATCTTATCTTCCTCCCGAAGACTTACTAAGAAAGCCGGATTCGGTAGGTAAGGCAATGCCGAATACAGAAGCATATATTGTTAATCAAAATGGCGATCGCATTACTCAGCCAGGGGAGATAGGAGAACTCATGGTACGAGGAGCGAATGTGATGCAAGGATACTGGAATCTTCCCCAAGAAACAGCAAAAGTTTTACAAGCAGGTTCCGATCCTTACCAAAAAGTTTTACATACGGGTGACTTATTTAAAATTGATGATGAAAACTATCTCTATTTCGTAGCCCGAAAAGATGATTTGATTAAGACAGGAGGAGAACTAGTAAGCCCGAAAGAAATTGAAAATATCTTATATGAATTAGAAGGAGTAAATGAGGTTGTGGTATTTGGTGTAAAAGATGAAACTTTAGGTCAGGCAATAAAAGCATGCATAGTTTTGTCGGAAAAATCGGAATTAATGGAAAAAGACATTATTGACTATTGTTCTCTACATCTCGAAAAACATATGATTCCTAAACATATTGAAATTTGCCGAGAATTGCTTAAAACAGTAACTGGAAAAATTACACATAGTTTAAAAAATGAATAACTCAAACTTCAAATTTGAAATTTTAGCAAAAAGCTGGAAGAAATTAAAAAGATTACAGCCCATAGCTATAGAGTTAGAGCGTATTTCCTTAATACGTGAAAAAGATTTAGAATTTTTATCTAATCCCAATAATATAGAATCACTGATACTTGCTCTTGGCTTAAATGATGATGGACTGGAAGAAATTCCGGAAAATTTGCATCCTTATTGTGGACAGGGTTTACGCATATGGCAGTATCCGATCCAATTTAACAAATATTTAGTTGATTTATCTAAATTAACAATTAGCTCTTATCTGGAAATAGGTGTTAGACATGGTGGTACATTTGTAACTACAGTCGAGTATCTAGATAAGTTTTACCCACTTAAATTTGCTATGGGCATTGATATAATGTCCAGTCCATCAATGGCTGAGTATAAAAAAATTAATTCTAGAGTAGAATTTGTTAAAATAAATACTCAAACAATACAATTTAAAGAATTCATCAATGAATCTGAACAGGTAGATTTAGTTTTGATTGATGCTAATCATGAAGAGAATGAATGCAGAAATGAGTTTCATGCAGTTAAAGATAAAGCAAATATTATTGTCCTTCATGATATTACAAATATTGATTTTACAGGAGTAAAGAAAGTCTGGAATGAGGTAAAAAGTATGGAGGAATATAACTGTTTTGAATATACAGAACAATATGAAGGTATTGGTCCATATATGGGAATTGGCATGGCAGTAAAAAAGAATAGGCAAGTAAACAAGTGATAATAATCTGATTCTTAGTATGGAGGTTTATATGGAGACGAGATTTATGATTGACGAAATCAAAGTTATTTTGGAGAAAGTCAAGGGAATTCCTGGATTATCTAAAGAGATTGCTGATACAGCAGATATTATCGAAGATCTAGAACTAGACTCTCTGGAAATGGTTGAGTTTATGTTGGAAATAGAAAGTGATTTGTCAATAGAAATTGATTTTGAGAAGTTAGAGTTTTCCTATCTGAAATCGATTGAAAAACTCAGCGAATTTCTATTAAGTCAAAAAATGACAACGCAGAAAATATAATTTAAGGATAGTTGATCAATATGGAGAGGGATTCAAAAATACCAATTACAATTCTTGGTTCAGGTGTAGCACTAGGAGTCTATATCCCCGCTTTACTCGTCAATTATCAGTTAAGAAGTCAGCAGCTTAATACGGAAGTCGTTATTTTAGAGAATTATTATACGAGTGAAAGTAAAGAAAAACTAACTGTACATAAAAAGGCATACCATAATAGCTTCTCAACTGCTCTTATGGCTCATAAAATGACCAAAGATATTCAGTTCAGTTTAGAACCTGAACTCGTTAACAGCCTGTTGGAAAAATGGGAAAATGAAAAGAGGTGCAATTTTATTGTTTGGTCAGGATTCTGGATGCCTATTTTAGAAAAATATCGAAGTCGAGTAGCACCTCAAAAAGTAAATATAGACCTTTGTCGGATTGATGCTGAAATATCAGCATCATTTAAAATTTATAAAGAGTGTCATCAGGATGATAATGAGGTATGGCTCTGGAATTGGGAACAAAAAAAATTAATTCATGAAATTCCGGTTACAAGTAAACCGACTATCCCATACTACGAAAGAGAGAATAGATTTGTTATACATGGCGGGGGATGGGGAATCGGTACATATCAAAATAAAATACCGGAATTAGAGGAGAGGGGAATATTATTAGATATAGTGGCTTATGATTTTGCCGAAAGTTTTCGTAAAAAAGAGGGAAACAGATATTTTATGGTAGACCCTCAGTGGTTTCCCTGGAAAGTAAACTCAAAAAATCAGCATGAGTTTCCGCCTTTTGGAGAAATAACGGCAGGTACAACAAATTTTAAAAATAAAGAAGAATATCATGAGTTTTATGATTTAGTCAGCCAAACCCGGGCAATAATCAGCAAACCGGGTGGCGGAACTCTCATAGATTCATTGACATCTGCTACACCTGTTATTCTCTTGGAACCTTACGGTTACGCTGAACAAAGAAATGCTGATATATGGGAATATTTAGGTTATGGTATTTCTTACAAGAAGTGGCAAGAAATGAACTATGATTTTAAAATTATTGAAGAGCTTCACAAAAATATTTTGACACGAGTAAGTAAGACCATTAATTATACTGATAACTACGCTGAAAAAATCAGGAATAGACTTGCGAGTCACAGATAAAAAATAGAACCTCTCCACGCCAGTCGCCTAGGTCGGGGAAACCCTCCTACAGCGCTGGCTCCCCTACCCCTCCCCTATGAGGGGAGGGGAGTTTAGCTACCCCTTCCCTTGTAGGGAAGGGGGCTGGGGGGTTAGGTTTTTGATGACTGAATCGATGCTATAGCAATCAGATTATAAAATTTATTAATCATAAACCATGCTTCCTCCTTTTGAGCAATCTAAAGACGAACAAGGAAAAAAGGAACTCTGGAATACACTTCGCTCTGTCTTAAGTTCATCTCGGCAAGGACCGCCAATGCAGCGGGTTTTGCGAGATGAAAAACTGTCTCTCTCTTATGCTCAGCAGCGGTTGTGGTTTCTTGAGCAATTAAAACCTGACACCTGTGTTAATAACATTCCAGTAGCTTTTCACGTTAAAGGTTCACTCAACGTAGCCGCATTAGAGCAAAGCTTGGCGGAAATCGTGCGCCGCCACGAAGTCCTAAGAACTACCTTTCAGGCTGTGGATGGGCAAGCAGTTCAAGTTATCTCTCCAGATTTAACTTTGACGTTGCTGGTAATAGACTTGCAAGAATTTACTGAAACTGAACGTGAGTTTGAAGTTCAGCGACTGACTATTGAATCCGCTCAGCAGCCATTCAACCTAGCGACTGAACCATTGTTACGCATCAAACTTCTGCGCCTAGCCAAAGAAGAATATGTGTTCATGGTAACAATGCACCACATTGTTAGTGACGGCTGGTCTTTCAATGTGTTTTTTCAAGAACTTACTGTTCTCTACGCAGCTTTCTCCAACAACAAACCCTCACCGCTCTGTGAGCTATCTATCCAGTACGCAGACTTTGCTGTTTGGCAGAGCGAATGGATGAGCGGCAATATTCTAGAAACTCAACTATCCTACTGGAAACAGCAACTAAACGCTAGCACCCCTGTATTAGAATTACCTACTGACGAAGCGCGAACACCAGTCCAGACATACCAAGGCGCAAAGCAATTTTTGAAACTACCTAAGAACCTAAGCGATTCGCTGAAGACGCTGAGTCAGCAGGAAGGAGTCACTCTATTCATGACCCTGCTAGCGGCGTTTAAAATATTGCTCTACCGCTACACGAGCCAAGAAGATATCATCGTGGGTAGTGCGATCGCAGGTCGCAATCGGTCAGAAACCAAGGGGTTGATAGGATGTTTTGTCAACACTTTGGCATTCCGCACCGACCTGAGAGACAACCCGAGTTTCCGGAAATTTCTCACTCAGGTACGGGAGGTAGGAATAAATGCTTATTCTCATCAAGATCTACCCTTCGAGAAGTTAGTCAAAGAACTACAGATAGAACGAGATTTGAGCCGCACACCATTGTTTCAGGTGATGTTTGCTCTCCAGAAGACAGTGATGCAGAGTCTGGAGTTGTCCGGACTGACCCTCATACCTTTGGAAGTCCACAATGGGACAGCGCAGTTTGATTTAACCCTCGAACTAGAAGAAACGTCCAAGGGGATCAGTGGTTGGTTTGAATACAACACAGATCTGTTCCACGCCGCTACCATCGCCCGGATGGTGGGGCATTTTCAAACTTTACTAGAAGGCATTATCGCTAACCCAGAGCAGCGCCTTTTAGATTTACCTCTGCTGACTGAGCAAGAGCGATACCAGTTGTTAGTGGAGTGGAATCACACCCAGACAAATTACCCCCACGAGATTTGTATACATCAATTATTTGAAGCCCAAGTAGAACGCACCCCTGATGCTGTAGCAGTGGTATTTGATGACCTTCAACTTACTTATCGAGAGTTGAACGCCCGTGCGAACAAAGTCGCGCGATATTTGCAGACTCTGGGTGTGGGACCAGAAGTGCTAGTGGGGATTTGTGTCGAACGCTCCCTAGATATGGTGGTGGGACTGTTGGGGATTCTCAAGGCAGGTGGTGCTTATGTACCTTTAGATCCGCAACTACCCCAAGAGCGATTAGTCTTGATGTTGAATGATTCTCAAGTGCCGATCCTGTTGACGACCCAGAATTTGGGGGCACAACTGCCGGATCAAGAAGTGCGTCTGGTGTGCCTGGATGCCGACTTAAAGGGCATGGCGCTTGAGAGTCAAGACAATCCCATCAGTGGAGTTAAGTCCGACAACTTAGCTTATGTGATTTACACTTCGGGATCAACAGGTCAGCCCAAGGGTGTGGAAATTTGCCACTCCTCGGCGGCCAACTTCTTAAATTCCATCCAGCAGCAGCCAGGATTGACCAACGATGACATTCTCCTAGCAGTTACTACCATATCTTTTGACATTGCAGTACTGGAACTTTACCTACCACTGATTGTGGGCGCCAAGGTGGTTTTAGTCAGCCGCGAAGTCGCATCGGATGGCAGACAGTTGTTGGCGCAACTGGTCAAAAGTGGCGCGACGGTGATGCAAGCGACTCCCGCCACCTGGCGTCTGCTTCTCGCCGCCGGGTGGTCTGAGACTCCACGACTGAAAATCCTTTGCGGCGGTGAAGCTTTACCCCAAGAACTAGCCAATCAACTGCTAGAAAAAAGCACAATAGTTTGGAATTTGTACGGACCCACCGAAACCACCGTCTGGTCAACTGTCAAAAAAGTCGAGGCTGACCGTACCAAAGACACCACCTCCTCGATTGGACGTCCCATTGCCAATACGCAAATTTATCTGCTGGACGCCCATCTTCAACCAGTTCCCATCGGTGTACCGGGCGAACTCCACATTGGTGGTGCAGGTCTTGCTCGCGGCTATCGCCACCGAATAGAGTTGACTCAACAGAAATTCATCCCCAACCCCTTTTTTAAGAGTGATGAGTTCAAAGTTATGAGTGATGAGTTTGAAGAAAATTCTTCAATTCAAAACTCAAAATTTAGTCGTTTGTATAAAACTGGGGATTTAGCCCGCTACTTGTTAGACGGCAACATTGAGTACCTAGGGCGCATCGACCATCAGGTAAAGATCCGCGGCTTCCGGATTGAACTGGGCGAAGTGGAGTCAGCACTAGCCCAACACCCCAACGTGCAACAGACTGTAGTCACCGCCCGTGAAGACACTCCCGGCAACCAGCGCCTAGTAGCTTATATCGTCCCACACCAGCAGCCATCACCCACTATTGATCAACTGCGCCGCTTCCTGAAACAGCAATTGCCTGAGTACATGGTTCCAACGGCATTTGCGATCCTAGAAGCCATGCCATTAACACCCAACGGCAAGGTAGACCGCCGTGCCCTACCAGTACCTGAGTCAAATCGCGAACAAGCTACCTTTGCTCCCGCGCGAACTCCCATCGAAGAGATGTTAGCTTTGATCTGGGCTGATGTTTTGGGAGTTAAGCTTGTAGGTGTACTAGACAACTTCTTTATCTTGGGAGGACATTCATTACTCGCGACCCAAGTAATTTCACGAGTGCGGACTACCATGAACGTGGAATTACCATTACGTAGTTTGTTTGAAGCTCCCACCATCGCCGAGTTGGCTGAGTACGTTGCGCAGTGGCAGCGTTCTGCAAAACAACTGTCGGCACCACCACGGATACCCAAAGCACCAGATACACCTTCACCATTGTCGTTTGCCCAACAACGGTTGTGGTTCTTGGACAAATTACAACCAGATAGTGCCAATTACAACATTCCGGTGGCGGTGCGTCTTCAAGGTGATCTGAAACTGACAGCTTTAGAAAACAGCCTCAACGAAATCATCAAGCGACACTCAGCCTTACGCACCAACTTTACTACTCTTGATGGGCAACCAATACAAATCATTCACCCACAGCGTTGCTTAACACTAACAGTGGTGGACTTGCGTGCCTCTGAAACTGAGTTTGAAATAGAGCGATTATTAACTGCTCAAGCCCAACGCCCCTTTGACCTGACAAATGAACTTTTAGTGCGGGCTAGTGTGCTGTTATTAGGACAGACAGAACAGATATTGCTGCTGTGTATGCACCATATTGTTGCCGATGGTTGGTCAATCGGTGTACTGATGCGGGAGTTAGCAGCACTCTACTCAGCCGAGTGCAATGATTTGCCCTCACCCCTACTAGAACTACCCATTCAATACGCTGATTTTGCTGTTTGGCAGCGACAGTGGTTGCATTCTGAAGTTCTGGAATCACAACTAGCTTACTGGCAGCAACAACTCAACGGCGCACCCACCTACTTATCACTGCCCACTGACCGACCGAGAACAGCAATTCAAAGCCTGCGGGGGGCGTATCAATCTTTCACCCTCGACCATGAACTCACGGAGGCGCTGACTTTAGTAAGTCGCCTTGAAGGAGTCACCTTGTTCATGACGCTGTTGGCAGCATTTGGGACATTGCTTTACCGCTACACCGGTCAACAAGACATTCTGATCGGTTCCCCCATTGCTAACCGCAATCACGCCCAAATTGAAGGATTGATTGGCTTGTTTGTGAACACACTGGTGCTGCGTACTGATTTTTCGGGTCACCCTAGTTTTCGGGAATTACTGAGAAGAGTTCGGGAAGTGGCACTGCAAGCTTATGCTCATCAAGACTTGCCGTTTGAATTGCTGGTGGAGGCTTTGCAGCCTGAGCGAGATTTACGCCGCACACCGCTGTTCCAGGTGATGTTCGTGTTCCAGAATACTCCGACGCTGGCGATGGAATTTCAAGGGTTAAATTTGACGCCCTTGCCAGTCGAAAGCTTGACGGCAAAGTTTGATTTGACCCTATCTTTGGAAAACACAGACCAAGGACTACTTGGAGAATTAGAATACAATACTGACCTGTTTGATGCTGACACCATTACCCGCATGGTGGGGCATTTTCAGACTCTGCTCACCGGGATCGTGACTCACCCAGAGCAGCAGATTTGTGAATTGCCCCTGCTGACTGAGCAAGAGCGATACCAGTTGTTAGTGGAGTGGAATCACACCCAGACAAATTACCCCTACGAGATTTGTATACATCAATTATTTGAAGCCCAAGTAGAGCGCAATCCTGATGCTGTAGCAGTGGTGTTTGATGACCAACAACTCACTTATCGAGAGTTGAACGCCCGTGCGAACAAAATAGCGCACTACCTGCGCTCTTTAGGTGTAGGACCAGGGGTGAGGGTGGGAATTTATGTAGAGCGATCGTCGAAGACGTTGCCGGAGGCATCGCTCTTAATGGCGATCGGACTACTAGGCATCCTTAAAGTCGGTGCAGCCTACGTACCACTTGACTCAGCATATCCGCAGGAGCGTCTCTCCTTCATGCTAGAGGATGCCTCTGTGTCAGTACTGTTAACGCAACAACAGTGGGTTGAAAAATCTGAACACCGAGTGCAAGTAGTCTCTCTAGACACAGACTGGGAAGCTATCTCGCGAGAGAACCAAGAAAACCCAAACACCTGCGTTACATCTGACAACCTAGCTTATGTAATCTACACCTCCGGTTCTACAGGAAAACCCAAGGGTGTAGCAGTTTCCCATCGATCTGTAATTCGCCTCTTATACAACACAAACTACATAAAGTTAGAACCGAATGACAAAGTTGCCCAAGCCTCGAATGCTTCTTTCGACGCCGCTACATTTGAAATCTGGGGAGCGCTTCTGCATGGAGCACAGCTTGTGGTCATGACAAAGGATGTGGTTCTTTCGCCCCGTGACTTTGCCGCATACATCCGAAAATACGAGATTAGCGTATTGTTCCTGACAACAGCTTTATTCAATCAGATGGCTAGAGTTGTTCCGCAAGCCTTTTGTTCTGTGCGACATCTTCTATTTGGCGGTGAAGCTGTTGATCCAAGATGTGTCAAAGAGGTACTGAGAAACGGTTCTCCACAAAGATTGCTTCATGTTTACGGACCTACAGAGAGTACAACATTCTCTACCTGGTACTTGGTGCAAACAGTACCAGAAGAAGTTACCACCCTCCCCATTGGTCGCCCAATTTCCAACACACAAATTTATGTGCTAGACCACAACCTTCAACTGGTTCCCATTGGCGTCAAGGGCGAACTTTACATTGGTGGTGACGGATTAGCCCAAGGCTACATTAACCGCCCTGAGTTAACCCAAGAGAAATTCATTCCCAATCCCTTCTTAAAGAGTGATGAAGAGACGTTCCGGCGGAACGTCTGTACGGAAGAAAATTCTTCAATTCAAAATTCAAAACCGCGAAGCGAAGCGACGCAATCTCAAAACCTAAATCTCAGTCGCCTTTACAAAACAGGTGACATAGCCCGTATTTTGCGCGATGGTAACATTGAATTTGTTGGTCGCCAAGATAATCAGGTAAAAATTCGTGGCTTCCGCATCGAACTTGGAGAAATTGAAGCCGTACTCTTACAACATCCTAGTGTGCGAGAAACAGTAGTTACAATCACAGAAGACGTAACGGATGACAAAAGTATAGTAGCTTGTGTTGTTCCAAACCAGAACCAGACGCTCACAATCGCTGAATTGCGTCGTTACCTAAAGCAGAAGCTACCCGACTACATGATACCTCATATTGTACTGCTAGATGCCTTACCCTTAAACTCGAATGGCAAAGTAGACCGTCGCGCACTCATACTTGACGCAGTTCGACCAGAACTAGAAGAAACTTTTGTTGCTCCCCGCGATGAATTAGAACTCCGGCTTGTAAAAATTTGGGAAAAAATGTTAGGCGTTCATCCCATTAGTGTGAGAGACAACTTTTTTGAGTTGGGAGGACACTCTATGCTCGCTGTGCGTCTGGTCGCTCAACTAGAGAAGATATATCACAAAAATCTTCCTTTAGCTACTGTCTTTCAAGCATCAACCATTGAGCAACTGGCTAGCGTTATCCGTCAAGAAGGATGGTCATCACCTTTTTCCTCATTAAGGGTGATTCAACCTAAAGGTTCCAAAACGCCTCTTTTCTGTATTCATGTACTTGGTAAGGGGTTAAAGTTTTACCGCCCTATGGTAAAGTATCTAGGTACAGAGCAACCTCTTTATGGACTAGCGATACCAACAGTAGATCGTTCTTCTGCTTTCCTCCATCGGGCTGAAGATTTAGCGGCTCACTACATTAAAGAAATGCAGATTCTTCAACCAGAAGGACCTTATTTTTTAGCCGGCATGTCTTTTGGAGGTATTGTAGCATTCGAGATGGCTCAGCAGTTAGTAGCGCAAGGTCAGAAAGTATCTCTGCTAGCCTTGTTGGATACATACGCTCCAAACTCAGTTCAACTAGTGCCAATTCGTGAGCGGTTATCTGCTCATTGGAGTAAATTTTTACAACTTGGCCCGATCTACATCTGGCAGAGGGCAACGAAGTCTGTATTGCGTAGACTCAATGATACTTTCAAGGAAACTGCCTACAAGTTTTACCAACGTATTGGTTCTCCCTTACCTGACTATCTTCAAGCCTACGCTTTTGAGCAGCATAATTGGCAGGCATCAGAAGATTATGTACCCCAAGTTTACACTGGTCGAATCACCCTGTTCCAAGCTAAAGAAGCTAATCTCGATTTCAGCTATTACCCTGTGACTCAATTGGGTTGGGGCGAACTTGCTGCTGGTGGATTAGATATCTACGAGATTCCAGGCAGCCACTTGAGTATGGTACAAGAACCCCACGTACAAGTGCTTGCCGAAAAGTTAAGTGCGTGCTTAGTTATTAATTCAGTATCAGAAGTCTCGGTTGAGAAACCGGGTTTTTGTACCAATAAAGGCTGAAATATCGTTTTAAAAAATTAAATAAACCCGGTTTCTGGCATTAATAAAGGACATCTATAAAATGGTTATTCACAAAGATTCTTTATTGAATGTTTCGGATTCATCTGCTTCTAGTTCTCCTATAGTATCAGTCATTATTCCTACTTATAATCGAGAACAGTACCTTGAAAAAGCTGTTCAAAGTGTTCTAAAGCAAACTTTTACCAATCTTGAATGCCTAATTGTAGATGATGGCTCAACTGATAATACTCGCGAACTAAGTGAGAACCTCATGAGTCTAGACCAAAGGGTTAGATATTTATATAAAGAAAATGGAGGGGTTTCTTCTGCACGCAATTTTGGTATAGAACATGCGAGAGGAGAATGGATTCAACTTTTGGATTCGGATGATTGGCTTCACCATGATAAAATTAGCTTTCAGCTAGATTACATAAAAAATTATGACAGTGAGTATGTAGTTCTTTATTGTGACCATGAGGTAGTTTTTGAAAGTGAAGGTTCGAGAAAAACTTCTTATGAATATGATTGCTCATTAAAAGAGGAAATGATCAAGCATCTGTTAAATTATTTTTGTTTGCACAGTAATGGCTTACTTTTCAAAAAAACTCTTGCAAAAAAAGTAATGTTCGATCCAAGATTGAGCTTTTTGGAAGACTGTAAATTTCAACTAGATATCTTAATGCAAGACATTTCTTTTATTCATACTCCTATCATAGGTCACTATTATCGCATTCATCAATCTAATACATGCACTTTTGGTGACATCGCTGATTGGAAACCTAGCAGTAAGGATTCTTACATTAAATACTATCAAATAATTCAGGAGCAGTATAAAGATTTGAGGCAAATCTGTCAAGAGAGACTTATAGATTTTATGAAGAGAACTATTAAGCAGAAAGATACAGAGAGATTTGACAAAATTCTTAGCCTTTTGGATATACCTGTAAAGCTTTATGGTTTAAAGTTCACTAAAAAATCTCAACTAAAATTCTGGCAAATAATAAGTCTTTATGTTCCCATTAAAGGTATTTATAATTTAGGCAGGATGTTGAAAAAAGTTTTACGTAACAACCTGACTGTTTAATAGACTTCGGTTTCACTTCACAGTTATAGCAAGTAGTTAGATTGGCTGGCGATCGCACCCGTCACCCCAAAAAAATATCTTTAGTACTTTTAGGTGCTGGGAGATATATTTTTAGTTATTACCAATGCATTCGTGAGATGCTACCAGTAAGTCCGAACAGCAGCGATCGCCCTTTTCTCTCGCCCCCTACCCACAAGCTGCATATTTTGGCTGATTACTCAATGACCGCAAACATCATCCTATAATAATTCGTGAACACCTCTCCCTTGTCTCCCTTGTCCCCTTTGTTCATAAATCAAATAGGACTGCTATATATGATTTCTGGTATTGCTTTGGGTAGAAAATCCCCAAATAGAAGTGGAATCCAGTCTCAAAGATCCTTAGATACCCAATGAAGGTTGTTGCGACCACGACTAAGGCTTTTTATTGCGTTTGAAAAACATACCATAGAAGTTAAACCATGACTAAGCTTAACCACCAGAACGTTGCAAAATTACCAGAATTACCTGATTTTGACATAAGTTCAAAGCGCGATCTGCCGAAGGCAGAAGCGCTTCGCTATCACCCTGCTAACCATCCGCCAAAATGCCTGTATCACAGCACATGCCCTTTAATACAATTTTGGCGATCGCATGTTCGTGTAGGTTCTGAGGAATTATCTTAACCAGCAATCAGCATATTTGTTTGAGGTTAAGCCATCCAACTTGAGAGTTCATCAGCCTTACACATTAAACCGGAACAAAAGTACGTCGCCTTCATCCACGACGTAATCTTTTCCTTCACTGCGAACTAACCCTTTTTCCTTTGCAGCATTCATCGAACCACCTGCAACTAAATCATCATAAGCAACAGTTTCAGCACGAATAAATCCCCGCTCAAAATCACTGTGAATCACACCAGCTGCTTGCGGTGCAGTCATCCCCGCATGAATCGTCCAAGCACGAGTTTCTTTGGGACCAGTTGTAAAATAAGTACGCAAACCTAAAAGTTTGTAAGTAGCGCGAATCAAAGATTTCAAACCGCCTTCTTCTACGCCCAAAGATGCTAGGAAATCTGCTCTATCTGACTCTGGCAATTCAACTAATTCTGATTCCACCTGTGCAGACACTATCACGACTTGTGCATTTTCAGCAGATGCAATTTGCCGCACGAGTTCCACGTATTCATTACCTGTTGCCAAGTCATCTTCCGACACATTAGCTGCGTAGATAATCGGTTTAGCAGTAAGTAGTTCCAGTCCTTTAATCGTCTCAGCTTCTTCTTCAGTCAAGCTTACCTGTCGTACCGATTTACCTTCATTTAATACAGCAGCTAATTTTTCTAACAATGCTAATTCTACCTGACCTTCTTTGCTAGTACGAGCTTGTTTGCGGGTGCGCTCGATCCGCCGCTCTATTTGAGCCAAATCAGATAAACCAAGTTCCAAATTGATAATTTCAATATCCCTTAGTGGATCAATAGAACCGGCAACGTGGATAATGTCGTCATTTTCAAAACAACGTACCACATGCACGATCGCATCAACTTCCCGAATGTGGGACAAAAATTTATTACCTAGTCCCTCACCCTGACTAGCACCTTTGACTAAACCGGCAATATCCACAAACTCAACACGCGCTGGAAGAATTTCTGCCGAACTGGAAATTTTAGCTAAAACATTTAACCGCTCATCTGGTACAGAGACAATACCGACATTCGGTTCAATCGTACAAAAAGGAAAGTTAGCCGCCTCAGCCTTGGCATTAGCAACCACGGCATTGAATAAAGTAGATTTTCCGACGTTGGGGAGTCCGACAATTCCGGCTCGTAGCATGAGATTTTTGATTTTGGATTTTAGGTAAATGATACCTGGAACCATCACCTTGTTGTATTCTATCCAAACTCCAACCTTTATAACCACAAATAGTGGCAACGTGGCAACGGATGCCAAAAATGCTCAATCAAAACCAAACACCCTTATTAGACACCTTAAAAGCCTGTGCAGAACATCCTCATGCACCGTTTTACACCCCAGGACACAAGCGAGGACAAGGAATCTCTCAATCATTAGCTGATTTATTCGGTTTCGCTGTGTTTCGCGCCGATTTACCAGAATTGGCAGAACTGGATAACCTTTTTGCACCTAGTGCTTGTATCCAAGAAGCACAACAACTAGCAGCAGAGGCGTTTGGCGCACAACGGACTTGGTTTTTGGTCAATGGTTCCACCTGTGGAGTTGAAGCGGCAATTTTGGCTACCTGTAGCACAGGAGATAAAATCATCCTGCCGCGAAATGTCCATTCCTCGGCAATAGCAGGTTTAATTCTCTCTGGCGCTATGCCAATTTTTGTCAATCCAGAATACGATCCAGTTTTAGATATTGCCCACAGTATCACACCCCGCAACTTACAAGCAGCATTAGAACAGCATCCCGACGCGAAAGCGGTACTCACGGTTTATCCCACATATTTTGGTGTTTGTGGAGATGTGAGTGCGATCGCATCCCTTGCTCACCAATACAATATTCCTTTACTGGTAGATGAGGCACACGGCGCACACTTTGCCTTTCATCCCCAACTACCTACCCCAGCTTTAACAGCAGGTGCCGATTTAACCGTACAATCGATTCACAAGGTACTTGGTGCCATGACACAGGCATCAATGCTGCACGTTCAAGGTAATAGGATAGATCGCGATCGCGTCAGTCAAGCATTGCAACTCGTGCAGTCTACCAGTCCCAGCTATTTACTCCTCGCTTCTCTAGATGCAGCACGTCAACAAATGGCACTTCACGGCAAGGAGTTGATGTCTCGGACATTGCAACTTGCGGATGTAGCGAGAACCCGTATCAGCCAAATTCCTGGCTTATCAGTTTTGGAAATCCCCCCAACCCCCCTTAATAAGGGGGGCAAGGGGGGATCGGGCTTTGTTGCTTTAGACAAAACGCGGTTAACTGTTACAGTTTCTGGTTTAGGCTTGACTGGCTTTGAAGCCGATGAAATTCTCAATGACAAGCTGGGTGTAACTGCTGAATTGCCGTCACTACAACATCTGACCTTTATTATCAGTTTGGGCAATACCCAGGAGGATATTGAGCGATTAATACATGGTTTGACTACTCTTGCCGCATTGTATGGAAGAACCGTACCTTTCCCCGTTAACGCGGTTCTAAAAACCCCCATGTGGGATAATGTTGTTAGTAATGTGGGATCTTCTGTGCATTTTTCCCCCCGTGAGGCTTTTTTTGCCGCAACAGAAACTTTGCGTTTGCAAGAAACAAGCGATCGCATTTCTACCGAAATCGTCTGTCCCTATCCCCCTGGTATTCCTGTTTTGATGCCTGGAGAAGTTATCACTAAAGCTGCTTTAGAATATTTGCTTTCAATCCAAGCGATGGGCGGATTTATCAGTGGTTGTGCTGATACTAGCCTGAAGACTTTGAAAGTTGTGAAAATTTAAGGTTGACAGAAATATAACCAAGTGACTGCGTTGCAGTTTCCTTAACCTCTCACCAATAGGGTATTATTTAATGCCTTACGAATACAATCTGGGAAATTTGCAGGGTACGGCGATTCTTGGGTCTACATTCACCCAACATTTGCAAGCCATTCAAGCACAAAAATTATTGGTAATCCTTGATTGCTGCCATGCTGATGGACAAGCAATACGTCAACGAGAGAAAATGGAACGCCGCCGCGATCGCATTTTTAAAGCAATACCGTTCAGTTAAGGCTGATCGATGGGAATTTAAATCGCTGTAGAACGCCGCACGTTATACATAGGTTAACGGTAGGTAAACAACTATAGCCAGCGTATTGATTTATAAAGGTAGTCAAAGAATGATTCATAATGCCCCATCCCCCTTCTCTTGACATCATCAATGTTGAGGGAGGATAAATATATAAGGATTGCTTTTTTACCAAATTTAAAACTGCAAAATAATATGAAACTAAAACTTTTTGTTTCAGCCGTACTGCTTTCACTAGTAACTACTGTTAATGGAGCCGCCTTGGCTCAGACTCCAGCTGATAGTAAAGCACCAACTAACGCTCAAGAAACCGAAAAAGTCAATAACATCAAACAATTGCTTGCAGTCACAGGTGCAGCAAATCTTTTCCAACAGATTGTAACGCAAATGTTAGTTAGTATGAAGTCCCAATACCCTCAAGTGCCGCAAAAAGCTTGGGATGCTTTTCAGGCGGAACTTAAGCCTGATGACCTATTGAATGAAGTTATTCCTATTTATAGTAGGTACTATTCTAATGAAGAAATAAAACAAATAATTGCATTTTATCAAACACCTGTAGGCAAAAAAACGATAACGGTTCTTCCCCAACTTACCCAGGAATCCATAGTAATTGGTCAACGATATGGAGCAGAAGCTGCCAACAGAGCTTTAAAGAAATTAGAAGCAGAAGGATATATACGTCGTTAATAAAACTTTACTTACTGAATTTACCTCACATACAAAATTCCAGCGGATGATGTAGCGGATGGATTATTTATGAGTCTCATAGATCAATACCGTTCAGTTACAGGGATTTTCAAATAAATAGACCACATGCAGACCTCTCTCCAAACCTCTCTCCTACGAGGAGAGAGGCTTTGATTTTCACGAAAGACCCAGTAGGGAAGCAATACTACTCGGTTACAGCAGTTTTCAGTTGTTTGGACCACACTAAGCGCTTTGCGTGAGACAAAAAACAAGAAAATAGGGCGTTGCTGATTTACGGTAAGAAAAGCTCACGCGCCCGTCGCAAAGGTTAGCAACGAATGAAATAACTGTACGTTCGCTCATTTTGTCAGGTTGAGGGGGATTAAAGCCTTATTGTGCAAGGAAAAAACCTGATTCTGGATCTGATTGCACTAATACCATGTAATACATGAAGAAGGCTAAGGCGGACTAACGGTGTATTACATGGATAAAGAAGAATGATGGCTTTCGCCAATACCATGTAATACATGAAGAAGGCTAAGGCGGACTAATGGTGTATTACATGGATAAAGAAGAATGATGGCTATGGTCTTGTTGATACTGGGATGGGCGTTTTTTGCCAAGGTTGCCCAACTTTACCGAGCTTTTTTGTACCCCCAGAAGAGAAGCTAAAAATTTCTACTTCGGAACCCAACGCATAAGTTCTGTGTTTGTAAAGTCTCTAAGATGACAAATAAGACAACAACGGAGAATAAACGTTAAAATGCTTTATGCTACTTGCTTTGACTGGAGAAATTCCCAGAAATTAGACCATTATTTCTACTGATCTTTTTAAGTATATTCATAAAAAAGTAGCGAAATAATACAGATGATTATCTCATGAAAACTATGTCATCTTTGTTTTAGAAAGACATTAGGCTTTTCCGAGTAGCCAACCTCTTTAACTTTTAGTTGGCGCTCCAATTTAACAACATCACTTACCATTTTCTGGGAAAAATAGATAGTGCTGGACACTTTAGAAATGAGTACAAAAGTTGGGAGTGGGGAGTTGGGGGTGCCTGGTGCAAGATGCAAGTTGCATCTTGCACCAGGGGGCTTTTTACTTGAGTTTGGGGGGTTAGGCGATCGCGTAGGACGGCGAAGCAGAAGTGTCCAGCACCCCCTATTTCTTAAAGCCAAGGATAGTGCTGGACACTTTAATCCCCCTCAACCTGACAAAATGAGCGAACGTACAGTAACTGAACTGTATTGCGTTATAAACTTCGTGTTAGTACCGGGTACTTTAAACTTGCAACTCCACATGATATTTTTGGGCAATTTGAGAAACTTTCTCTAATTGCTGTTGTGATGCTTGAGTTAATATTGCTTCCGTCTGTGCTTCATCGCTATTTTGTTGAGGAAATAAATACCTAACATAAAGTGAAACAAAATCCACTATAGCCGCGACACTTGGCAAAGTGTGTTTGTCAGCCTGGGTTCCTGCAACTACTGCAGCCAGACCATCTTTAATTGGGTTTTTTTTCACTGCCATAAACTGATCCACAAGTTGGTGGATGTAGTCTCCTGTCGGTAGGTTATCTAACTTACTTCTATCCGGAGTAAAGTCGTATCCCGCTTCTTTAGCCTGCTCTAAAATACACCATTCTGTAAACTCTTGCAGCGCTTCTTCGGGAAGGCGAGAAAGATATTCGTGTAACGCTAAATCAGACACAAGCTTACCTTGTAAATTTCAGTTTTAGTTAGTCTCAGTAGGGTGC